>CAZRKL010000147.1:0-6226 GCA_964600595.1 uncultured Leptolinea sp. | reverse complement strand
TCAGACCTCGAGAGATCGGGGTCTTTTTTTATGGATCAAGTTGTTATACCCAATTTAGATACAAACTCACATCGTCTATTTTTCCATGCTCGCCAGAATGCTCATCACTGCGGTGGCAGACTGCCCATTTTGGAGTAGGTTAGCCATAATCTGCATGGGCTGGTCGATATGCGTGAAGAAATATTTATACCCTGCGCATAGGTGGTTCAATCCACCTTCGCCAGCGGGGGTTTTGATAAACCGGTTGCGCGGACATTCCCCATAGCAGGCATACAACACCTTGCATTTCCGGCAGTATTCCGGCAGGGTGGTGAATTTATCCTCTCCGAAGCGCTGCTGTTTGGGCGAGCCGACCAGGTCTAGCATGTGGGTGTGCTGGATATTTCCCAGTAGATAATCAGGTTCCACGTAATGATCGCAGGCATATAAATCACCGTTGTGTTCCAGAACCAGCGCGTTACCGCAAGTTTTTTGAAAGATGCACAGGCTGGGTGAACCCATCCAGTTGGCGAGGGCGGCGTCGAACGAGCTCACGAATACCGAGCCTACATCCCTTTTTACCCATTCGTCAAAGATATCAGAGAGGAATTTACCATACGAGAGCGGGTCCACGCTGCGGTCAGTCACCCTGTCGCCGTGCTGGGTATAGAGCGGACGCGGATCCGTGGGGGAATCACGCCAGCCTCTGTTGGCACGTGCCAGGTTCTGTTCGGTCACCCTTTCTACAATGGGGATAAACTGGATGAATTCGGCGTGCAATTCATCACGGAAGAAGCTGTAAACCTCGTGAGGGTGGTTCTGGTTCGCCGCGTGAACGGTGCAGAGGATATTCACATCCACATTTTCAGAGCGCAGCAGCTGCCAGGCAGATAACACCTTCTCAAAGGTACCAACGCCGCCTTTGTTGAGGCGGTAAGCGTCATGGAAAGGCTGCGGACCGTCCATGCTTAAGCCCACCAAAAAGCAGTTCTTTTTGAAAAAGCGGATCCAATCTGCATTCAGCAGAGTGCCATTCGTCTGGATGGTGTGGAAAACATTCTGCCCCGGCAATTTGTAGCGGTTCACCAGTTCAACCGAACGCTCAAAGAATTCGATCCCCATCAGGGTGGGCTCACCGCCCTGCCAGGCGATATACGCATCCATGCCCTGGTACGATTCCATCAGCTGGCGGATGTAGCTCTCCAGCAAAGCATCAGACATGCGAAAACGGCTGCCCGGGTAAAGTGCATCTTTAGAAAGGAAAAAGCAATACTTGCAGTCGAGGTTGCATTCCGCGCCGGTGGGTTTTGCCATCACATGGAACATGCGGGGCGTTTTGTTTTGGGGGATTGGAATCGAGCGCGGGGTGTCGTTGCTCATATCGAGCCTATTGTATCATTTTCGTATCCATACCGTTTCGTTCGGTGTTCTTTGAGTAATATACGCAAATCTAATTGCTGGTATAGGAATTTACCCTGTTGTATAGTCATTTACAGTATATTTATTCACTCTTTACACAATCTCAAGTGGATTTCTGTACAATAATATATCAGGGATACTCCATTTTCAATTTTACAGGTGCGTAACATGGATCATCAGGATCTGACATTATTCTTTACTTCCATACTAATTTCGTTGGTGATCACATTATTATTGGCATATTTCATAGTTCGGCGGCAAAAACTAACCGGTGCCCGCCAGCTTCTATTCATTTTGCTGGTTGAAATCATCTGGATCATGGGCGTGTTATTTGGGGTTCAGTCAGACACACCAAATGAAAGGTTGCTCTGGTCCACCATCCGCTGGATGTTGGTTCTACTTTTCCCTGTCCTTTTGTACGAATACGTGCTGAGTATCACAAATAAAGATATTCAATATCGAAATTTTGCCCGAACTATCATGACCATCATACCCGTGGGGGTGATTGTTGCGCTGCTGGCAAATCCGCAATTCAATTTCCCAATAGATAACTTTGACCTCATGAAACAACGGAATTTCAGTGAGCAATTCAGTAAATTGAGTTTGCCACTGTGGATTGGGCTGCATTATGCCTATCTCGCGTCACTCTATACTGCAATAGAATTATTGAAATATTACAATCGCCAGGGTGAAAGAGCCAGCTGGTTAAACTTCACTTTTATTCCTTCCGCTCTGGTAATAATTGTTGGATCTTTCATGGGGATATTCCAGATCGGAACCGGCAGCATGCCCGATTTCTCTCCGATCGCTATCGGTTTAACCAACCTTCTATTTGCATATACTGTTTATTCAAACAAGATTAATGAGATTGTGCCCATCGCGCGGGATTTGATTATTGAAAAAATGCAGGATGGGGTGATCATCTTGGATCAGGCGGGACGTCTGCTGGATATCAACCAGACTGCCAGAGAAATGACCGGTATCGGCACCATCAAGCCGTCTGGACAGGTGCTCGGAGATATTCTGCCCGAATGGATGAGAAGTATAAATATTGAACAGGCAAACGCGTCTTACATCAAGCAGATTGAGAATCCAGAAACAGGGGAGACATCTTTCTTTGATATCTCTGTTTCCAACCTCCAGGAGAAAAAAGGCGGAATACCTGGCAAGCTTCTCCTGATTCGGAGAGTCTCAGACTTAACCGATCCGGTTATTAATGCGAACCGATCCATTTCATTGCTTGAAACCGCTGTAGAAACCAGAACCGAAGAATTGCGTTCTACTGTGGATCAACTGCAATCTGAAAATTCAGAAAGGTTGAAGAAAGAAACCGAATTACGTTACTCAGAATCCAAATTTAGAACCGTACTGGAGCAGGCATCTGAGGCATTTATTCTGATCGACGAACACAATAAAGTGATCGAGTCTAACCGCGCTTTTGAAAAATTGATAAATCGTTCGAAAGAAGAATTTCTAGGCAGAGATGTGTTGCTGGCATACAAAGACCTTCTGCCATCATCTGAAAGAAGCCGCGAGAAGATCGATGGTTTCAATCGCATGCTCAAGCGAATTCTGAATGGAGAATCCACACAACCCTACAATCAAGAACTGGATGAAGTGATCGCCTTGCCAGATGGCACCCGCAAATACATCCGTTATTCCATATTCCGCGTACAAACTGAAGATGGTAACCGCATTGGTTTTATTGCAAGGGATACTTCAGAGCAAATCAAAGCTGAACATGATGCAGCGAGAACACTTAATAATCTCAAAGAGTTAACCAATCTGGCGACTGAACTGGCAGAGTTATCCACACTTGAAGATATCTATACCAGGGTGGCAGAAAAATTCCGTGAAATCACCGGTGCAAAAGCCTGCGTCATCAGCCGTTACGATCCTGAAAGCAACTCGCTCATCGTGGAATCCATATCTTCTGCTACTGCATTGTTGCAGAAAGCGCAATCCATCCTGCCGTCATCCATCAAAAATATGCATATGAAATTATCTGAGGAAGACAAACAGCGGATATTGGAGGAATTCTCTGGTAAGCCGGCAAACCTGGCAGAACTGACTTTCAATTCCATACCTCCTAAACTGGGAGAACTGATAACGAATAGCCTCGATATTGGCAATATCTATGCTCTATCCTTTCAGCTGGATAAAGAATTATTTGGCACAATGGCGGTCTTCCAGGGGCGTGATGACCTGCCGCCCACCCGGGAAACAATAAAAACCGTCTCCTATATTGTCACCATGGCTTTAAAAAGGAAAAAGGCAGAGCAGGAAATTATCAGGAACGAAGAACGGTTTCGAACAATACTGGAAAATTCATCAGATATGATCTCGGTACTGGATGCTGATGGTACCCGAAAATTTATTGCAAACAAAAAGATATTTACCAGAGTGTATGGATACAACGAAGAAGAACTGGATAACCAAAATGTTTTTGGGGTTCTGCATCCGGATGACTACCAGATTGCCCGAAATCTTATGCAAAGCATGATTGAAGGCAAAACAAATTATCGCTCTTTGGAAGTCCGCGGCAGACGAAAAGACGGCACCTGGATCTACCTCGAGACTGAAGTTCAAAACATGCTCGATAATCCGCTGGTGAATGGAATTGTATTAACCGCACGTGAAATTACTTCCCGCAAACAGGCAGAAATTGCGCTTCGGCAGAGCGAAGAACAATTCAGGAACATGTTTGAAAATCATCACGCGGTGATGCTGTTGATCTCACCTGTCACAGGCAAAATCATAGATGCCAACTACTCAGCAAGCCGGTTTTACGGTTATTCAGTCGATGCACTCAGGCAGATGACCATAAAAGATCTGGATTTACTCGAAGAAGAAGAGATCAAAGACCTGCTATCCAAAATCACCCGGGGGGAGTCAGTCAACTACATCCTTCCGCAGAAGATGGCTAACGGTGAAATTCGAACAGTTGATGTGAACACATCCATCATTGAAAATCAGGGCGGCGAAGTGTTGTTCTCGATCATTAATGACATCACCAACCGGATTGAGGCGGAAAAGGAAAAAGAAAAAGCTTTGCTGTCATTCAAAGAATCCGAAGAAATGATGCAAAGCATTTTCAGGGTGGCACCCACCGGCATCGGGGTGGTAAGAGATCGGGTTCTGTTATATGTCAATCCAAAAATTTGCCAGATGGTGGGGTACACACCGGATGAATTAGTTGGTCAATCCGCCCGGAAGCTTTACCAAACTCAGGAAGAATTTGAATATGTTGGTAAAGAGAAATATCGCCAAATTGCAGACCATGACACCGGGCAGGTGGAGACAGTCTGGCAGAAAAAAGATGGCACGCTAATAAACGTGCTGCTGGCATCCACACCCATAGATCTGAAAGACCTCAGCAAGGGAGTTACATTTACAGCACTGGATATTACTGACCGCAAAAAAGCTGAGAGGGCGCTGGCTGATAGCGAGGAGAAATTTAGGACCATATTTGAGGCATCAGAAATTGGCATATCTACAAATGATCTGAATGGTAAGTTCCTTACAGGCAATCCTGCCATGCTGCGAACACTGGGGTATAGCCTTGAAGAATATTGCAATCTCAGCATCCCTGAAATTTCGCATCCTGACGACGTCGAAGCGGATCAAGCGCTGCAGGAAGAAATGATTGCCGGAAACAGCAACTACTACTCCATGGATAAACGCAACAGGCATAAAAATGGTCATTATGTCTGGGGTCACCTCACATCCGTTATTGTGCGTGATCCTGATGGAAAACCTGAATACTGTATTGGAATGTTCGAAGATATTACAAAAAGGAAAGAAACCGAAGAATCACTGCACACGCAAGATAAATTTATCCGCACAGTAATCGAGACGGTTCCAGTGGGTATATTTGTAACAAATAAAGAAGGAGTAATCAGCTATCTCAATCCTGCCGGGAAGAAAATCTGGCAGGGAGTGAAATATGTAGATGTAGATAATCTGGCAGAGTATAAAGGATGGCGGTTATCTGACGGGCAGCGCGTCTTATCGCACGAATGGGGATCAGGTATAGCGGCGATGAAAGGTGAAACCATTCTGGATGAAGAGATCGAGATTGAAGCCTTTGACGGCACGCATAAGATCATCTCCAATTCAGGAATTCCTTTATACGACGACTATGGAAACTTGAATGGCTCCGTTGCAATTGTGCAGGATATCTCAGAGCGGAAAAAATCTGAAAAAGCATTACTCGAAACAAGTGAAGAGATCAGGACTGCTTACAACGCTACCCTGCAAGGCTGGTCACATGCGCTGGAGTTGCGTGAACAAGAAACCGCAGGACACAGTTTGCGGGTGGTGAATCTTATGGTGGATATGGCACGCAGGTTTGGTATCGCAGAAGAGGAAATTATCCATGTCCGCCGGGGTGCGTTGTTGCACGACATCGGCAAGATGGGAATTCCCGACAGCATCCTGCTGAAACCGGGTCCGTTAACAGCAGATGAATGGGTGGTCATGCGTCAGCATCCAGTCTACGCGCGGCAATTACTGGCAGATATTCCATACCTGGCACCGGCAATGGATATCCCGGTGTATCACCACGAAAGATGGAACGGCAGCGGGTATCCTAACGGTCTGCAAGGTAAGGATATTCCCCTCGCAGCGAGAATTTTCGCTGTCATTGATGTGTGGGATGCCCTGGGATCTGACCGCCCATACCGCAAGGGTTGGCCGCAGACAGAGATCATAAATTACATCCAGGAAAACTCAGCAAAATTATTCGATCCAGATGTGGTTGATCAGTTCGTAAAAATGATTACAGATCCGGATAGTCACAGCAAGGAAGATGTGTTGTGAAAGAAAA
>CAZRKL010000146.1:0-6318 GCA_964600595.1 uncultured Leptolinea sp. | reverse complement strand
CCACTCATAAAAATGCTGGAAGCAGCAACAATGGCTTCAGATACCAAACTGGTCAGTTCTGGAACGGGTTCAGAGGTCCACTGGGAGATTAAAGGAGATCCTACCGAAGGAGCACTGATCGTCGCTGCTGCTAAAGCTGGATTGGATAAAGAATTACTGGATCGCGAAAATCCGCGGGTAAATGAAATTCCGTTTTCCTCAGAAACCAAACGGATGACGACTTTGCATCAATCAGCAGATGGAGTCATCGCTTACGCCAAAGGTGCTCCCGAAGTCATCCTGGCCGGGTGCGATACCATGCTTACAGAGGATGGGAAGGTTGAGTTAAACGAATCTTCCCGAAAATGCATTCTGGATGCCGCTGTTGAAATGGCAGATGGCGCGTTGAGAGTTCTGGCTGTGGCCTCGAAAGATAATGCATCATTGGAAACAGCAGAGAGTGGAATGACATTCCTCGGGCTGGCTGGTATGATTGACCCTCCCAGACCCGAAGCCAAGGCAGCCATCGCCACCAGTGTTAGCGCTGGGATTCGTCCGATAATGATCACAGGGGATCACCCAATCACCGCTCAAGCAGTTGCCCGCGAATTGGGGCTGCTGCGCGATGGGGACCGGGTGGTAACCGGTGTGGAACTCGAAGAGATGTCTGATGAAGAACTCCAACGTGAGGTTGAAAACATCAGTGTTTATGCACGTGTATCACCATCTCATAAATTACGGGTCGTAGCTGCCTGGCAGGCTCGGAATCATATTGTTTCAATGACAGGAGATGGGGTTAATGATGCACCTGCTCTAAAAAAGGCTGATATTGGCATTGCCATGGGTATTACGGGAACAGACGTAACCAAAGAAGCTGCCGCAATGACTCTTACGGATGATAATTTTGCGTCAATTGTAGCTGCTATTGAAGAAGGTCGTGGGGTTTTTGGCAACATCAAAAAATACCTGATGTTCCTGTTATCTTCAAATATCGGTGAGATAGGTCTAATGGCAGGAGCATCTTTATTAGGGTTACCGCTGCCACTCTCCGCTGTGCAAATTCTCTTTGTAAATCTCGCGACCGATGGTCTGCCTGCGCTGGCTCTGGCAATCGATCCACCCGAAAAAGATTTGATGCAGCGGAAACCACGTGACCCACGAACAGGTGTCTTCACCAGACCTGTGGTTACCCTGATGTCACTCGGGGGAATATGGTCGACTCTGGTAAATCTGGGTCTATTTTTATGGGCATTGCAATCTGGAAAAGGACTGGACGAAGCGATGACAATGACATTTGTGTCACTCGTGCTCATACAATTCTTCAAGGCTTACAGCTTTAGATCAGATCGTCATTCAATACTTCAAGGCATTTTCAGCAACAAATGGTTAAACCTTGCCATTCTGGTAGATGTCGCGATGCTGTTGCTGGTAATCTATGTCCCATTCCTGCATGATGCCTTTGGTACGTATTACCTTCCTCTGGAAGACTGGTGGATTGCTATAGGCTCTGCCATAACAATTATTCCGGCGCTTGAATTCGGCAAGTGGATGATTCGCCGGGGTCTGTTTGGGAAGGTGGAATAACAGGTAATCTTTAGTTGATGTTGGATCAAAAATAGCCATTATGAACCACCATAAAGAGGCTGACCCAAATAGTCAGCCTCTTTATAATTTAGCGGGGATTTTTATTGTGCATAATTACAGGCATTTGATTTATATCTTGCCTCCCTGAGTTTATCTGTATTATCCAATTTCTCACCCATTTGAATGAGCCATTGACCAATTTTCTGCAACCTCAATGCGAACCAGTTGGGCTGCTTGTGTTGATGTGCAGCTGCCTGTTCACCCAGGCTTATTTTTGTTAAATCTGCCTGGATTTTTGTTATATGCATTTTTATTAGACGATCTTCAATTAATGGATTCATACCAACCATCCTTTCAGCTCTTCCTTACAGACAAATATGCCGCTACAGCATGTAGTGTTTTTTCAATACGGTCAGAATTCAGTGAATACACTTTGGCGCTGTTAACTCTTTTTTCATTTAAATAACCATTTGCAGTTAGTTGAGCAAGATACCTCGATATACTGGGCTGGCTCAACTTAACCTCATCCATAATCTCGGTAGATCGCATTTCTCCTCGCTCTGCGAGTAACCGTAATACTGTGAGCCTTGTGTCATCTGCCAACGCAGACAGCTTGCTTACGATATCAGCACGATCCAACTCTGGAATATGAATGGTTGATCCTTCCGGAAGATGTGCACCGAAAACAACGTACGCTGTATCCCTGACAATGGCAGTCCGAATGTATGGACCAATGTGTGGATTAGGTAAAAAATACAGCTCACTAACAGGTTCAATAAAGGTTAACCATTTCGAATCATTTTTCTCCTTACCGGTGATAAACCGAAACAATTCCTCGCGATTCAATCCATTCAAATTTTGACTATTAAATGCATTGGCTGATTCTATCAACATGGGCAGAACCCTATCCCACTCAGATTTCAGATGTGTATTCCAGAACCAGCGAATGTGACTCACCACTAACTGCTTGAGGGCAGCGGGATCTATAACATACTCATAAGCCTTTGTTTCGATTTCCACATCAGCACGATCTTCACCAAATATTTCTATTAGCTGGGCAACATAATTCTGTGGAGAAATCAATGCATGATTCCAGTCGGGTTTTCTCCGATCAGGCATTTCCTCGATGTATTGAGTAAACACATAATCATATCCGGCAAGTAATTGTTCCCTGAATTTTGAAGGTGGTGTTGCATCCAATAGATCGATATAAGCTTCAAAAGTACCAGCATAGGTCTGTGGGACAACAGCAAAATACAATCCATTGGTAACCAATTTGTGCCGCGACCGCTCTTCAGGAGACATTTTCGACATGGTTCTTGTCACCCATTCGTGGATACCCGCTTCATTTTCGTCATTAACAACCAATACCATACTTACAAAAGCATTAATTGCAGTATTTGCCACTACCAGGTTATTGCCTGAATTTATACTTTCCAGCATGGTTCCAATGGGAGACATAGTAATTTCCTTTATTTGTTTATACGTATTATTGAATAATTCAAATATATTATAGCGTATTAAATAAAATATACAATAGTCAGTTGTCCAATTAATCAACAATTTTTCCATACCATCCCGGATATTTGCGCAGGGATTATGAGATTTTTAATGGTTTTTTACAGCTCTACCTATCTCTTTTCTATACACTTGAATATGACATTCAAACTGAGGGATGACTTTTGATTACCAAAATTATTGCAGGATTTATTTTCATCTTAACGTTACCGCTTTTTTCACCAAGCCTATCTACTGAAAACCCCAATTCTGTTTTTTTTGATGATTATGAGAATCAAATCAGTAATCGGACCATTACTAGAACTTACCCGGTCTGGGAGAACGGTGCAAACCTGAACGTTTTTCTGGAAACAGAAAATGTATTCTCCGGGCAGAAGGCTTTGGGGATTCAAATTATTTCCGCAAATCCTTCAAATGGCTCCATTCACGGGTCCATCTACCATTCAATGTCTGGCATGTACAATAGCTGGGAAAACGGGTCAGCAGTTCGGTTCTGGATCAGCAACCCATCAGATAGACCTATCCCTGTTACATTCAATTTTAAAGAGAAATTCCGCGAATACTGGTCTGTTGCAGATAGCGGTATTTTCTATTTGCAGAACAACAATGTAATCACGCAACTTAATATCAGTTACAGTAATCTGCTCATTCCCGGTGGTTTTTCAGGTCATGTGATTATTCCATTCAAGAGTTTCGCTGTTCCCGCCTGGAATACAGGTCAAACCAACAACATATTGGATTTGGGCAATATCGAGTCATACGCCTTTGGCCTTACTGTAGATCAAACATCCCCCCGCACAATTTATCTCGATGACTTTGAGGTAATGGGAGAAACTGAATTTTATAACCTGGAAATTCAAGGGGTAAACCGCATTCAAATCCCGCCATCAGGTCAACATGTTGAACAATACAATACCACCCTCGGGGAGTTAGGTAAACCAGGGGCGGAATTTGTGGATGTTGAATGGTCTATTCTTGATCCATTTGATCCTCTCCTGCAAATTGATTCAAAAGGCACTCTCATAATCCCGGCAGACTCGACTGCGGGAGATGTTGTACTAATTGCTAAATACACAAAAGAAAATCACATATTATCTGCCCAACATGTGGTTACCCTCTTAGGAAAAACATCAACTGATGCAGTAAAACCATTGGCAGCTGAAGAAACAACACCCGTAGTTATTCAAAAATCCAGTTATGATGAATTCTCCGCGAGGTTTGATCAATGGACAACAAATAATCGTTCATTGTTTGTTGCGATTTCTGTTCTGGCGGTTGTAGTCTTCTTATTCTTATTATCAACCATTCAACGAAAGTTGAAGTAAAGAGGACAAAAATGCTGGGAACATCGCTCGATTTGATCATTATCGGACAAAAAATGCTGCTCATGGCTGGCATTCTGCTGGTGATGGTATTATTTGCCTTTATTGCGCGAAGAAACCGCAAATACCTGAAGCACTTTATCGCTTTCGCGATATTGGTAAACATTACCTACATCATATGGCGGTTATTCTTTACCATTCCGACCATGAACTTCATCGCGCTGATCTTTGGCGTTCTGCTCTTCCTGGCAGAATTATTTGCCCTGATCCAAACAACCACGCATCGCCTCATGTTTCTTAAAGACTATGAACCAGATATTAAGACCCTGTCAGATTTAAAAGAAATACCGAACGTTGATATATTAATTGCCACTTACAATGAACCCATCAGTATCTTAAAAAATACAGTTGCCGCCGCAACCAGTCAGCAATATCCAAAGGAAAAATTCAAAGTTTATATCTGCGATGATGGCCGTCGCGAAGAGGTCCGTAAGCTTGCCGAGACATATGGAGCGGTGTGGTCAGTACGCGATGAAAATATCCACGCCAAGGCTGGTAACCTCAACCATTGCTTGAAACATTATGCAACAGGAGAATTCTTTGTAGTTCTTGATGCGGATATGATCCCAAAAAGCACGTTCCTTGAGCGGACAATGGGATACTTTTCAGATCCTTCGATGTCACTTGTTCAGGCACCCCAGGTTTTTTACAATCCTGATCCTTTCCAGAACAACCTCCAGCTTTATGACGCCATTCCTAATGAGCAAGATTTCTTTATGCGGGAAGTGCTCACCAGGCGAAACTTATTCAATGCAGTTCTTAACGTTGGCAGCAATGCTGTTTTTCGCAGGTCAGCCGTTGAGAAAATCGGAATGATCCCGGTTGGAACAATAACCGAAGATATGGCAACCAGCATGCTACTGCAAGCCAAAGGCTACAAGACACTTTTTGTGAATGAAAACCTGGCTATGGGTCTTTCGCCAGATTCTTTTTCTGATTACATCGTTCAACGAGATCGATGGTGTCGGGGAAATATTCAGGTCATGAAGAAGTGGAATCCCCTTAAACTGCCCGGATTATCCTTTATGCAGCGCTTGATTTATTTTGATGGAGTCTTGTATTGGTTTTTCGGGCTGCAAAAATTTATTTACTTCATTGGTCCCATCCTATTTCTACTGACCGGTATCCCAGTGTTGTATGTAGATGTTTTCACCATGTTATTATTCTTCACGCCCACATACTACATCGCGGTGCTAGTTTTTACGCTCTTTAACCACAAAAGCCGAACTTACTCCTGGGCACATATATACGAGACTGCCCTCGCCCCTTATTTATCAATCTCTGCCTTGTCTGAGTTATTCTTTTCGAGAAAGCTGAAATTTTCTGTCACGCCCAAAGGCAGTACTCAAAACAAATCTTACTTTTCTCTCTGGGCTGCCATGCCGCATATCGTTATTTCTATTCTTAGTATCTTTGCTTTGGCTGCGGGTATATCCAAAATGCTAACCGATGTAAATTACATGGTGCCCGTATATCTTGTGAATATTTTCTGGCTGCTTTATAACTTACTGGGAGCGATAACCGCCATTCTGGTAAATTTTGAACGGAAAAGGTACCGAACATCAGAACGGTTTATGCTTCATGAAAGTGTGGGGTTTAGACTACAGGAGTCCAACGAAATCCAGGCTGCGTTAATTGACATATCACTTGCAGGATGTGCAATTCTTCTCAAGGATCCGCTTGAAAATGCGGATACCCACATCGGGGAAAAAGTATCAATTACCATGAGTAATGGCGGGTTATCCGTAACTGGAAAGCTCCTTCGTAGTCGTTCTTGGGGCAAGAAAATCATCATCCTTTTTGACGACATGCCATCCGATATATATACCAGATTGGTAAATTTCATTTTTGACCG
>CAZRKL010000145.1:2334-6430 GCA_964600595.1 uncultured Leptolinea sp. | reverse complement strand
TGTTTTGCAATCCAGGAGAGACAAACATTCAGGGAGTGCTGCATACAGCCGATCATGTTCTGTTCACCCCAGGCATTGCCATCCCAGTTGCGGATGATCGCTCCACCGATTTCAAACTCTCCGGTGTCAAGGAAGGGTGTTTCTGGTGTCACTGCTCCGGCATCCAGGGCGGCAGCCATGGTGAGGACTTTGAACACTGAGCCGGGTTCGTAGGTGGTGGATACTGCGCGGTTGTAATACGCGGCGTTATCGAACAACTTGCCGATCTTCCAGTATTCATTCGGGTCGAGCCGGGGTGAGGTTGCCATGGATAGCACCTCTCCGGTTTCGGGATCTAAAACAATCAAAGTGCCTGATACAGCACCGGATTTTTTGACATGCGCATCAATGACCTTTTCCATGCTCGCCTGAATTTCGCGATCAATGGTGAGGACAATATCTCCGCCTGGAGGAACCTCAGGAACCTGGTCGACCAATACAGGTGAGAGCGGTACCTGCACATCCACCGGTGTGCCGGCGAGGATGTCATCGAATTTCTCTTCAATGCCGAAGAAACCATCACCGATCCTGATCTCATGCCGATCAGGAGTGCGGCTGGCTTGGCTGGTATTCAAGGTATAGAAACCCAGAATATTCGATGCCAGCGGACCCTCGGGATAAGAACGCTGGAGGTGGGAGGAGAGAATGATACCGTTTAGATTGGGGGCGAACTTCCCTTCCATTTCGGGTTGTTCCGCCATCCGTTGATAAGAATCCATTAACTGCCGAATTTCAAGCGCCTTTTCAGAAGGTACGAAGTCTTTCAAGAGAACATACGCTGCGGTTTCTGATTTTGGTGTCTTGGCTTTTTCCAGAGTCTCCTGATAATCCAAACCCAGAATGGTTTCCATTGCGCGGGCGATGGTTTCCGGGTCGCTCACATCCACAAGGTTGAGACCCACTTCATACTTTAGGGTGTTGCCGACCAACAGACTACCGTAGCGGTCGTAAATTTTACCTCGTTCGGGGAAGATCGTTTTAGGAACATATGCCCATTCTTTTCCGTATTTAATCACATCCACTGCCTGTTTGCTGGTTTGAATGTGCACCATCTGGGCAACAATGAGCAAACCCACCAGTGACAGGAAGGTTCCGAGGATGAGGTAACGGGAATAATATGGCGGTCTCATAATGGTTACCTGTTTAATGCGGGTTCAACATAGCTAAGATATGCCCAATCCCACAGCGACTGTGTGAATTCGGCGGTGACTACACTCTGCGGCAGTTCAAAAACCAGATTATCCGATGCGAGCATGGCGGCAGGTTTGCCCCCGTATGCGGGGATGGGCATGTATTCAAACTCGTTAGCAGATAATTCTTTAAAGCCGAGCTGTTTGGCACGCTTTGCCATTTCTGTTGAGGAGTTGATGTTTGCCAGTTCGGTCTGTAAGGCGGCAATGTTCTGATGTGTTTTGGTTTTCAGGAACTGGTACTCCTGAATCTGACGACCGGCAATGCTGGCGTTGGACGATACGGAGAGGTAAAGCCACGCTACCAGTGAAATGGCTGCAACAGCGAGAAATACCAGACCAATCCACTGCATCTGGCTTCTCCAGGGTAATAACTTGTAGGCTTGCATTAATCTGTTCTTCATCGTAACCCTAAAAGTTTGCAAATCTCATGCCACATCATCGTTTTTCAATCACCCGCAACTTTGCGCTGCGCGAACGCGGGTTTTCTTTTTGTTCCAGCTCATCTGCCTCAACCGGATGGCGGGTAATGATTTGCAGGCTGGCTTTGTGCCCGCAGGTGCATACCGGCTGTGAGGGCGGGCAGAGACAGTCTTTGCTTTCACGCTGGAAGTAGTGCTTGACGATGCGGTCTTCCAGCGAGTGGAAGGATATGACTGCCAATTTTCCGCCGGTTGCGAGAGCCTCCACTGCCTGAGGCAGGACACGCTCCAGGTTTTCGAGCTCACCATTGACCGCAATACGGATTGCCTGGAAGGTGCGTGTGGCGGGGTGGATCCCCGCCCACTTGCCACCGGAGACCTTTTCTATGAGGGCAACCAACTGCAACGTAGTGTTAATTGGCCGGGTATGGCAGATCGCTGCAGCGATGCGGCGGGAATTGCGCTCTTCGCCGTACTCCCACAAAATCTGCGCCAGATCCTGCTCGGATGACCCGTTAAGGAGATCGGCTCCTGTGAGAGGAGCCGAAGGGTCGAAGCGCATATCGAGGGGAGCATCGCTGCGGAAGGAAAACCCCTTTTCGGGTTGATCCAACTGCATCGAAGATACCCCCAGATCGAGCAGGATACCGTGGACCTGCTGCCAGCCCATTGTATGCAGATGATCCTTCAGGTCTGCGTAAGAGCCGTGTAACAGGTGCGCCCTGGAACCGAACTGCGCAAGCTTCTGGCCTGCCAATTTCAGCGCCACAGGATCGAGATCCAACCCGAGCAATTCACCAGACGGATTGCTCGCTGTGAGGATCCCATACGCATGCCCACCGGCGCCAACGGTTCCATCCACATACTTTCCGGTCGGGACGGGATCGAGATATTGAAGTACAACCTGGTAAAGTACAGAAAGGTGAGGAACTGATGAGTCGTTCACCTGAGCAGCCATATTTAATTTAAGGAGAGGTTCAACGCGGCAAAGCGCCTGGCGTTGGTGTTGCTATCCTGCATTTGATTGTTCTGCTGTTCCCACATGGGAGCAGACCAGATTTCGAAGAAATCCCCCACTCCGACAATAATGGCATTGCCGTTGAGATTTACGGCTTCGCGCAAGAAGGGCGGGATGAGGATACGACCGACACGATCTACATCTACATGCACGGCATTAGAGAAGATTAGACGTTTCAGCAGGCGGGCATCGGGATCGGTGAGGCTCATACTGTTGACTTGCTTGTAGAGTTTTTCAAAATCTTCCACACGCCAGACCATCAAGTTTTGATCAAACCCCTGGGTGAGGTAAGCGCCTTCAGAGAGCAGATCCCTGAATTTGGTGGGGACCGCGATGCGTCCTTTTTCGTCGAAAGTATGAGCAAATCTTCCTAAGAACATGTGTTCTACGTCCCTTTTTAAGGCTGAACGCCGGTTCAATACCGGCGTCCCACATTAACCCACTTATTACCACTTTCTACCACATTATAGCTATATTTCGCATACATTACAAGTGATTTAGCCCACGAGTTTGTACATTTTCACCTAAATTCTGGGTAAAAGCGGGGGCAGATCCAGGATCAGATCTGTATCTCGAGATTTATGATGGGATCCGATTTCTGGTGGTAATTCGTGGAGGAAAATCCTGTCAAACTGGGTGATATAACAGGAATAAGATATTTGTACCGATATGCAATTAGAGCGAGTGGATCCTTTCAGGGATCACCGGGGTATAACTTGGCAATAAACACAGGTAATTATTGCGTTTTCTGAGTGGTTTTCACCTATAATTATTTCATCCACCATTTTTTATGAATAGTACAAAGGAGGTTGTTGCGTTATGGCTGGTATCGACCGTAATAAGCTGCAGCAGTGCCTTGATGTTGAATTGGAGATGTACAAGAAGCGCCATCCCAAGTCCTGGGAACTTACCCAGCAGGCAAAGAAGAACCTGCTGGCGGGTGTACCGATGAACTGGATGGTACGTTGGGCGGGTGGTTTTCCGCTTTTTGTTAAATCCGCGAAGGGATCTCACTTTACCTGCGTGGATGGACATGATTATGTGGATTTCTGCCTGGGGGATACGGGGGCAATGACCGGACATTCACCGGATGCGTCTGTCGCGCTAATCAAGGAACAGCTCGACAAGGGAATCACCTTCATGCTGCCCACCGAAGATGCCATCTGGGTGGGGGCAGAAATGGAACGGCGTTTTGGTTTGAAATACTGGCAGACGACTCTGACTGCTACCGATGCCAACCGCTTCGCCCTGCGCCTGGCACGGCACATAACTAAACGACCTTACGTGCTGGTTTACAACTATTGCTACCACGGCACCGTGGATGAGACCTTCTGCACCATCAACCACGGCGTACCCGGTCCGCGCCCGGGGTCGATTGGTCCCCAGGTAAACCCGGCGACGACCACCCGGGTGATCGAGTGGAACAA
>CAZRKL010000145.1:0-2234 GCA_964600595.1 uncultured Leptolinea sp. | reverse complement strand
GCAGAGCGGATCAACAACTCTACAACCATTGATGAGGCGGATGTAGGCGGGATTGGCGGCACACTGGCGGGTAACGCGCTTTCACTGGCAGCGGTCAAAGCCACACTCTCAAATGTACTGACCGAGGAAGCTTTCAGCAGGATGATTCCGCTGGCAGAGAGATGGGCATCCGGAGTGGAGCAGGTTATCAAGGAATTTGGGTTACCCTGGGTGATCAACCGATTGGGCTGCCGGGCGGAATACTGGTTCTGCGAACAGACTCCTCGTAACGGTGGGGCAGCTGAAGACGCGGTGGATTTTGACCTAGACCGATATATGCACCTGGCTGCGCTGAATCGGGGCATTCTGATGACACCCTTCCATAATATGGCTTTGATGTCACCGGCAACAACCCAGGCGGATGTGGATTATCACACCAAAATGTTCCGGGAGATGGTTACGCAGATCCTGGCGTGATCCAATGCGCATAGCCACGATATTGTTGGAATAGTTCAGGAGTAAATACCCATGAAGCCACAGATTTTTGCTTTACTCACCGCGATTGCCTGGGGAGTGGGCGGATACTTTGAGAAAAAAGGATTGCATCTGGGCAATCTATCTCCGCAGATGGGCATTACCATCCGAACCGCGATAGCGCTGATCATCCTGGGGGTGGTAAGCTATCCACAGTGGAAGCTGCTGCCGCAGGCTGGCAGTAAGGCGCTCTTGTATATGATCATTGGTGGCGGGGTGGTGGCTGGCGCGGTGGGGATGCTGTGTTTCTACACAGCCATCAAAGGCGCTCCACTGACACAGGTGATGCCGATTGCCTTTACCTCTCCGCTGTTTGGGGCGCTGATGGGGATCATCTTCTCAGGGGAGCCGATCACTGCCAAGGTGGCAATCGGGATGCTGATGACGGTGGGGGGAATCGTCATTTTGGTAATATAGATAAATGGGCTTCATGAAATGAAGCCCATTTATTATTTCTGGATTACCACCGATATCAACAACAGCTTGATGAACAACAACAAGATGACGCCTTTTGGGGTTCCTGTGTATTCGCGGGTTTTACCGCAGAGACAATGGCGCTCATTACTCTAACCCCAGCGAGGTTTCCAGATGTACTGCTGCGCCTGACTTTTACATCAACAAAGCCTGCGGCGGAAATCAGGTCCAGATATTCCTGTTCAGGCAGAGCACCTGATACACACTCTGCCCATTCCAGGGTATCTGCCCGGGCATCCAGGGGAAATGCCTGGTCGGTGACCACGTCGCTGACTTCCAGCCTGCCGCCGGGTTTCAGAACCCGCCAGGCTTCTTCAAACACCAATCCTTTATCTTCACACAAATTGATTACACAGTTGGATATCACCACATCCACCGCACCGTCCTCGACTGGCAGTTTCTCCGCGTGTCCCTGGCGGAACTCGACATTGGGTATGCCATTCTTAATGGCAGATGCACGGGCTCGTTCCAACATTGCGGGGGTCATATCCACACCAATAACCCTACCCGCAGCACCAACGCGGGCGGCGGAAAGGAAGGAATCCATGCCACCCCCGCTGCCGATATCCAGCACGACCTCACCGGGTTTGAGATTCGCCAGCGCGATGGGATTTCCGCAGCCGAGGGAGATTTCCTCCGCTTCGGATGGAACCGCTGCGCGTTCTTCCGGTGAATAATCAGTGACAAAGTTGGCGCTCTGGCTGGCGGCAACCGTTTCACCACCACAGCAGCATGAGCTGCCAGATGCACAACAGGCAGGCTCAATGGAATCTTGTTGCGCAGCGGAGGAATCACAACCGCACCCGCCCGATTCTGCCCTGGCGGAGTAGGCTTCTCTAACAGAATCTCGCATCTGCATACGACGGGTGCCAGACGCAATAAAAATGGAAACATCAACTTCTTCCTTTGTGGACTGAAGCTCCCCTTCTGGGCTGGCACAGCAATTCTCTTCACTGCAGGTCACGGTAATATTCACCAGATCCGCTGCGCGGAACCAGTCTTTTACCTGGCTGCGCTCGAAACCCAACCAGAAATCAGCCATTTCTTTTTTCATCCACTCATGCTGGTGTGTATCCAGATCGCTGATAATCAATCTGCCGCCTGGTTTTAGAATCCGAACCATCTCTCGTATCGAAGCAAGCGGATCGGGGCAGTGATGCAGGTACATGTTGGCAAATGCAGCATCCACCGAGGCATCGGGCAACGGCAAGCGGTTGCCATCGGTAACATGGAATGACAGGTTACTG
>CAZRKL010000144.1:0-6501 GCA_964600595.1 uncultured Leptolinea sp. | reverse complement strand
GAAAAAAGAACTGCCAGACTTGCCTGTTGCAATAAACTGGCAGCTACATCCAGGGTTCCCCTTTGTTCGGAGTTATCTTGCACTTATTTCTGTGGACCTCTCTGGGCTATTGCACTGGCAATCTTTACAAACTGCTGGGCAACAATCCCATCTGGTTGTGCCAGGATCATGGGAGTATTCCGCATACACGCCTGGTAAGCCAGTTCCGGCGCGGGTGTAATAATGGAAGTGATCGGTATCCCCAGAGCTTCTTGCACCTGAGTCCATGACATCTGAATATCTGATCTGATGCGGTTAATGAGCACCAGGGTTAATACTCTGGATTTACTGAATCCTTTATCCGCCAGATCGTCCAACAGTACTTTCGTGCGCGTAATGGTATTCGGCATGGGTTCCACCGTAAGGATTGCTTCGGAACACAAGTTATACACACTCTCCACGCCAGGGAGCATGTTAGCCCCCAGATCCAGAATCACATACTGAGCCAGAGATGATAATTGCTTCACAATAGCCTGAATTTTATCGGTCGCATTAACATATTCGATATCTCTTGGTTGATAGGAAGCAAGTAACAGCCGGACGCCTGAAGAGTGGAGAATTAATTCATTTTCCACCATGCTCTGGGTAATATCATTGGCTGGATGTTTTAATAATCGGCTTAATTCAGTAACATTCGTATACCCCAGATCAATTCCCAGAGTACCCTGTGAAGGTCTTAATTCAGCAACAATTACTTCTGCTTTAGTCCGTTGACGGAGAGCCACGCCTACATTGACCGCCAGGGTTGTGGTTCCAATACCTCCCTTGGCTGCCATGACAGCGCAAACCAAGCCTTTAGTGGCTGGTAAAGTACCAGTCGCTCGTTTGATATTTCTGGCCAGAAGAGCTTTAACATGGGCAGTCAACTCTGCAGGGTGTGTTGGTTTTGTCAGGTAATCATCCACGCCGGCATCAAAACCCGCCACTTTATCATCCACCATACTCTTGGCGGTGAACATGATTATTGGAATTCCCTTCGTGCTTTCATCTGATCGGATCTGTTTGGTTACTTCATAACCATCCATATCCGGCATCATGATATCAAGCAAAATTAGATCAGGGAGTTCCATCTTTGTCATCGTCAGTGCTTGCTGCCCATTATTTGCAGCAACGATCTTGTACCCCTGACGTTGCAACATGAGCCCTACCAGACGCAGGGTTTCGATATCGTCATCAACAATCAAAATTTTTTCTGGCATGGCTTCCTCTTGGGTATTTTTCTGCAATTATTCCATTTTTAATATTATATGAGAGAATTTTGATAATGCTATAATCCTTACACATGAATCTTCAGGGTTTTTCCACTATTTTGCAAGAACAATGCCAGATATCACCAGCAGATCAATTGCTGGTTGGGGTATCAGGTGGGGCAGATAGTGTTGCATTATTACATATGCTGAAACAATCCGGATACACGGTTGTAGCTTACCATTTCAATCATCAAATTCGACCGGAATCCAGTAAGGATGCTGAATTTGTTGCGAGTATATGCAAAGAATGGGGAATCATTTGCGATACCGGGCTTGGGAATGTGCCTGATTTTGCTGAGCAAAATAAGATTGGTATAGAAGAAGCAGCCCGGATATTACGCTATAAAAGCCTACTTTCCGCAGCGGAAAAGTATTCATGTAATGCTGTTGCGGTAGCGCATCATGCAGATGATCAAATCGAAACGATCCTGATGCACTTCATCCGCGGAGCAGGATTGGACGGATTACGCGGAATGCCGCCCAGACTAATCATTCCAGCTTACAGCCAATCCATCCCGGTCATCAGGCCATTGTTACCTTTTTCAAAAGCTGAAATTCTGAATTATTGTAATGAGAATGGCTTACCTTATCGTGAAGATTCAACAAATCAAGATAAAAAATATTTCCGGAATTGGCTGCGGTTGGACTTAATTCCCAGAATCGAGACATTCAATCCAAAATTTGGGTCCGGAATACTTCGCGCATCAGTAACAATTAAAAATGACTTGGAACTGTTGGAAGAATTGGTGGACAAGTGTTGGGAATTGCTCCAAGTATTTCACGGAACCGGATATCTTGGTTTCTCTCATAAGCACTTCATTAATCTAACGGATGGTTTAAGACATCGCGTAATCAGACGGGTGATACAAATTCTCGATCCACAAGTGCGCGATTTTGATTTTTTAACAGCAAAGAGAGTAAGCCAGTGGATTTGTCAGGAACAGCCAGTAGGACAAATTGACCTGATTGGTGGGTGCATCGCCCGTTTTTACCATGGGAAAGTATATTTCTTAATGCCGGGTGTATCCATTCCAATCACTGACTTTCCTCAATTATTAGAACCGATAGACCTTACTTTCCCTGGTGAAGTAAATCTGGATACGGATTGGCTTGCATCAGCTGAAGTACTTGATATGAATTCCATTACAATTGACCTGGTACTTCACGCTCCGAAATGGGAAGCCTGGATGGATATAGATCAAATTCATGGAAAGCCTTATCTGGATTGGAAAAAACCGGGTGACCGGTTTACTCCATTAGGCTGGATGGAACACTCCGCCAGGGTATCAGATATTTGGCTCAACCATAAGATCCCCGCTGCAGCACGCGAAAGGTATCCGATCCTGCGGGATGAAGAGGATATTATCTGGCTGCCCGGGATTACTATTGCGCAGCGGGTGCGCGTGACAGAGAATACAAAACGGATCCTGCGGATCCGTTTGATTAAAAAGAAATTGTATTACAACGCTACTTAACGAGCATATCAGCCTGTTATCATTTAACCTTAGAAGCCAGATCCTTTAGTTTCATGAATACTTCACGCCATTGAATTTTGGAGATGCCGAGCTTCTGGCGGATCTTATCATTATCAACGCCTGATCGGTAATCCCGTAAAGCACTTGTCCAGCGGCACATATCAAATGAAACATGTTTGGTTAATCCAGCCGCTTCTCCCAAATCCTCAAGGATGTATTCCAGTCGTCTGGGTGACCAGGGGAATAGTCTATCTTTCAAGCTGTTCTGGATGACATACTCCTGAAATGCCTGTACCCACTCTTCCGTTAGATTAATCTTTCTTTCTTTGAACCGGTTGGCAGGATTAGCATACCTGATAAACACACTCGCATTTTGGGTATCAGCAAGGTCAAGATGCTTGATATCAATCCCCAGGCATTCTCCCTTTTTGATTCCTGTTTCCAGAATTAAACCAAACAATACATATGGCCGGGGATCTGGTTTCGTTGATTGACGCAGGTTATTTGCTGCCTCATAAAGAAGCTCGATTTCATCATTCGTCAATACTTCTGGGAGCGGGCTGATCACCGACTGCTGCACAACTTTATCTGCCGGATTTATTGTAATGACCGCGTTTTTATTGAGCCAGGCAAAGAAAGATTTTAACGCGGTTATCCGTCTGGATAGGCTCTTGGGGCTGCAGGGGATGTTGCGCCCTTTTTCAAGCCAATGAATATACTGATTTAAATCTTCAGTGGTAATCGCTCCAATAGTCTTATCTGGTGGTAAAAATTGAGCGAGCAATGCTAAATCTGCTGCAAAAGCTTTGATGGTGTGAATCGATCGATTCTGATCCTCCAGGAAGTATCTCCAGGCAATCAAAGCTGGCATTAATGTGGTTGAAGGTGTAATGTGTGCGGTTTGCAGGGTTTGGTTCATTTTCTTCCTCCATCTTATTCCGTTGTGTTTCCTACTTAGTAGCTACACACCGGTTAGTTATCCAGGTTAAGAGCTTCTTCCAGCAACAGTTGAATCCTGTTTTCTTTTGGAAGAAGTAGATACGCGCCAGATGGCGGTATCCAGACATTCACATGTTCTGGACCGACCGCGTACTGACGAAAGTTCCCATCTTTTGTAACTTGATTTGCCAGGGGTAGTAGAGGTAAAACATCAGCGATGCGGATGTTTGTTTCGATGTTTTCACTTAATTGGTCAAAAATCGCAGGAGCTTTGGTAAGCGCATCCAGAGATATCAGTTTATTAAATAAGGCTCGAATAATTTCTTGTGATCTTTTGCTTCTTTCAAAGTCGTTACTTCCACCTCGAGATCGGGCATACCAGAGTGCCATCTCGCCACTTACCAAATTTTTCCCTGCCTTGATGCTGCACCAGCCTTTTCTTCCTGATGGTAAATCACACCAGTCTGTTAATGCTTTTGCAGAGTCAATTTCAATCCCTCCCAGGGTATCAACCATTCTTTCAAATCCTGAAAAATCCGTCATAACATAAAAATTTGGACGGACTCCAAAATTATAGGCAAAAGTGTCTTGTATCATCTCGAAACCACCTGATTGCATGGCAGTATTAATCCTGTGTTCCTCATTGCCAGGAATTTTGAGATACAAATCACGAGGGAAACTGACCATGCTTCCCCTGCCTGTATTGGGATTCAATGTAACCAACAAGATGGTATCGGTTCTGTATCCTGCACCCACGCGGTAATCCGAACCCAGTAATAAAATATTGATCTGACCTTCAGGTTGCGATATACGCTCCACGCCTCCTTCAATAAGTTGCGCAGGGGTTGCCGTTAATGTGGGGGGGATTGCTTTGCGAGTGGGTGTTGGTCCACTTTTGCGTGTGCTCGTGGGCTGCGAACTCATGGGTCTGAAGGGTGTGGATGTGGCAGTTGGGTTTGGATCTCTTGTGGCAATTGATTCAACAGGCAATCCCCAAATTTGATTTGGCGCCTCGCCCGCTTTTGTGTTGAACGGCAGGGTGCAACTTGATGTAATCAGGTTGAAAAGGATAAAAAGTATGGTTGCGCGGATGTGTTTTTTCATTTTTTCACTCCGCCGCAAATAATAGGTTCACCTGCCGTTCGGTATGAACAGCAGTATCCATCCAGAGCTGGCAATCAAGACGTTCTGCCAGGCTGAACACATTTTCCTGCAAATACTCAGAGAATTCATCCAATTCTCGTGAGGGCACATCGGTCATCTGTGCATTACTGGTAGCTTTCCAGAGTACGTTGCGCTTACCATCCATTGCTACTTGCAGTGCTAACTTGCTTTGAATACTAGACCCAGTGGGTGTAATGGATAGGAGTGAGTTGAGTATCCGGTGGACAATGGGTTGAATTTCCTGATATTTCCCTTTGATCCTGGGGATATCTGCAGGGGATAGCAGTTTAATTTCGAGATGTCTGTCATGGATGAGCTGCTGGAATGATTTAAATGATTCTTCAACGACATTCTGCAAAGGAAGGACTGGGATCGTAAGACCTTCTGCATCTTCCGGAATACCCGTCTGAGCAACCTGTTCAATTTCATCAATGGTGTGATGAAGTTTTTCGGCAGCAAAACGGATACGGTCCAGGAACTTTTGCTGCATTTCTGTTAAATTACCGACTGATTCGCTGATTAATAAGTCGTGATAGCCTGTGATTGCTGATAGCGGGGAGACGAGATGATGCAATTCTTCGCGGATTCTCTCCAGTGCTGCCCGAGCACCTTCGTCAGATTGTGCTTCAGCTGCCCTGTTTGTGGCCGCAGCCAGCTCATGTAATTGGTCCCGCAGGTGAGTGATTTCTTCCAATAAGAGTTCATTCTCAGCCTGATAGATTTGAGCCAGATTGAGTGGCGGGTGAGTAAATACTGCCAATCTTGAATTGGAAAGATCAAGTTCCTGGATAGCGGTTTGTTCAGTTGGAGGTACAGGTTCGCCGGTTGCTTCAACAACCCAGTCTGCCGATGTGTCGATGGGTGGTTGTGGTTGCGCTTCGTACTGCCGGACCTGTTCCTGGAGATCTGCGGTGTCTAATACCCGCTGGAGAATCCTGCTTACAGAATCCCCAAATGCATTTAGTAAAGTTATGTCGTTGTCTGTCCAGGTACGTCCAGAATATGGAGAGATGACCAGCAGTGCACCTAACAATGTTTGATTGTGAGCAATGATGGGCGTTACACAAAACGGGGCAGGTTTCACCTGTCCGAGAATCCGTATACTTTTTTGAGTTATTTCAGAAAGATCATCCAGATTGTTATAATACAGCGCTTTTTTCTGGTTGTAGCATTCGGACAACTCTGGAAATTGGTCAATTGGTAAAACAATTCCCGATAGGATTTCTTCCTTTACCCGGTTAAATCCATCAAAACAGGTAACCTTCCCATCTTCTGGCGCGGATATGAGATAACATAAATCTGTTAACAGGGCATGGGCGGTTGCGCGGGCAATAGCCAGGGGGATTTTCTCAGGTCTATTTTCTGCCGACAACGCCAAAAAGGCATGCATCGCAATGCCTGAAAGAGGTTGATTGATGGGCATGTCCACTGACGAAAAATCCATATGCGTATACCTATCATGCGTATAGTTGCACATGTTGTGCCATATTTCGTATAGCGAAATATACAGACTTGTGAGCATTGACAAATGAGTAAAACAGCGTAAAATTCTAAGCGCATGCCGAAGTGGCGGAACTGGCAGACGCGCTACGTTCAGGGCGTAGTGGGATTATCCTCGTGAGGGTTCAAATCCC
>CAZRKL010000143.1:0-6562 GCA_964600595.1 uncultured Leptolinea sp. | reverse complement strand
CCCTGGATGTAGCTGCCAGTTTATTGCAACAGGCAAGTCTGGCAGTTCTTTTTTCCGGTGCCGGTTTTTCTACCCCATCAGGAATCCCGGATTTTCGAAGCCCCAAAACGGGTTTATGGAATCAGGATAACCCAATGGAGTGCGCGTCTTTATCCACATTTGCACAAACACCAGAAAAGTTTTTTCACTGGCTGCATCCTCTGGCAAAAACAATGTATTCTGCCAAACCCAATGAAGGGCACATTGCTGCTGCCCAAATGGAGGAGAGGGGA
Organism: uncultured Leptolinea sp.; assembly: GCA_964600595.1. Classification (GTDB taxonomy): domain Bacteria; phylum Chloroflexota; class Anaerolineae; order Anaerolineales; family Anaerolineaceae; genus DAIOEK01. Next base: position 6,290 of record CAZRKL010000143.1, on the reverse strand, counting down.
ATTATCAAGGCAGTCGTCACCCAAAACATAGATGGTCTGCATCAAAAATCTGGATCAAAAGAAGTGATTGAACTTCATGGATCAATACACACTGCAACTTGCTCCCATTGTCATCAATCAATCAAAGCAGATAAGTATTTACCAAAATTCATAGAAACTGGTCAAATTCCCACATGCAGCAGATGCAAAGGGATCATAAAACCAGGCATTACGTTATTTGAAGAATTACTACCCATGAAAGCCTGGCAGGATGCTGACAAAATTAGCCAGGAATGTGATCTGATGATCATTGCCGGATCTTCATTAGAAGTAATCCCCGCTTCCTCCATCCCCCAGCAAGCCATCAGGCAGGGCGCCAAGATTATCATCATCAATTACAGCCCGACATTTTTAGATCAGGATGCTACATGTATATTCCACGAAGGCATTGAGATCATTTTACCCAGACTAAACAGGATGCTACTCTAATGGACGGCTCTCCCGCATCATTACGACTTGAACATTATCAAAAACTGGTTAGCATAGGCAGGGAACTTGTCGTTAACCATGATCTTTCCAGTTTGTTGAATCAAATTGTTCAGGCAGCTTGTGAGCTCAGTGATGCAGAAGCGGCATCCATACTTTTGTACAATGAAAACGCAAAAGAACTCTACTTCCAGGCTGCTGTTGGTATTGATGACCCTTTGATGCGTGGGTTGGTGGTTCCACTGGAAGGCAGTCTGGCAGGTTGGGTGGTAAAAAATAACGCAACAGTTAATATCCCTGATGTAGAAGCGGACTCGCGGTTTTTTTCCAAAGTTGATCAGGCAAGTAAAGTTAAAACCAAATCGCTGGCAGGACTTCCGCTCACCCTGCACAGCAAAGTAATTGGCGTGTTGGAAGTAATCAATAAAAGGGATACTCATTTTTCCAGTTACGATATCGAAGTTTTGAGCGTTCTCGTTGGACTGGCTGCCCTGTCCATTGAAAATACAAGATTATTCCAGCAGTCAGATCAAATTGCTGAACTGGTCCATGAATTGAGGACTCCTCTTTCATCCATCAGTACAGCTGCTTATTTACTGCAACAAGGGAATATGGGTCCTGAACAACAGAAATCCCTATCCAAGACTATTTACAGTGAAGCCCAACGGCTGAGTGATTTGGCAACAACATTCCTGGATCTAGCCCGTCTCGAATCAGGCAGAGTGTCTTTCAAACCCAGTGATTTTAGTTTGCAGGAACTGGTAAATGAAACGATAAATATTCTCAACCACCGGCTGGAACAATTATCCATAAATACAATCATAGATATTCCGAATGAGTTCCCCAATCTTCACGCAGATCGGGATAAGATCAAACAGGTATTGTTAAATTTATTTACGAATGCCATGAAATACAACAAACCCGGGGGAAATATTAGCCTAAAAGCAGTGGAGCTAACCGACCACTACGAGGTATCTGTGTCTGATGATGGGATTGGGATGGCGCCCGAAGTTGTAGTGCACTTATTTGAAAAGTTTTATCGGGCAAAACCAACTGAAGATAGCATTTCTGGCACAGGATTGGGTCTCTCTATTTGCAAAACAATCATTGAAAGCCACAATGGCAAAATATCTGTGCAAAGCAAACAAGGCAGCGGATCGAAATTCACCTTCCAACTACCCAAAAAAGTAATTGTCTAGCGCGCTCCCCTTCTACCGAATTGACGTTCGAGCAAATCTACCGATAGGTGGATCATTGTTGGACGTCCATGTGGGCAGGTACGGGGGGAAGTGCAGTTTTCTAATTCATAAAGCAGTTGGCTTTGTTCTTGAGTTGATAAGATCTGACCTCCTTTGATCGCAGCCCGTTTACAGATTCTGGCGATCAATTTTGCTTCAGCTTCTGCTTGCATCGGATTCTCATCTTCTTCAAAATCTTCCACCAATACCCGAAGAGCAGCTTCAGGTGATAAATTCGCGAACAATGATGGAATGGAACGAATTAAATAACTTGTTGCGCCAAATGCTTCTACTTGAAATCCAAGCTGATTGATCATTCCTAATTGTGAATTCAATAAGCCAGCCTGAACAGAATTAAAGTGAACCAATACTGGTTCTAAAAGAATCTGAGATGGAATTGTTCCAACAGCTGAACGTTGATATTTTTCGAAAAGCACACGTTCATGAGCAGCATGTTGATCAATCAGATATAAACCATCCGGTCCTTCTGCGACCAGATAAGTCGCTCCAACCTGACCAACCAACCTGAGCAAAGAAATCTGTGATTCACCAGAATTTTCTGGATTCACTGCAAAAAGGGGCTGTCGGGCTACCCCCAAATCACTTTGGAGAATTTCTGGTGATTGTCCCTGAGAATACTCTTGAGCTGTATCAGCCACAGGTGTCTGCCATACAAGATTCGTTGAAATCTCAGGAACAGGGGAATGCATAAGAATTGCCTTCCTTACTGCTCGCTGCAACAAGGAGAATACTCTGTCAGGTGAACGGAAGCGCACCTCAGCCTTGGCTGGATGGACATTTACATCCACTTCGTCAGAAGGCAGATACAGATATAAAAATGCAATTGGATACCGGCCAACCATTAGATAGGTATGATATGCCTGTAACAATGCCGCTGACAAGGCTGGATCTTGAACCCACCTGCCATTCACAAAAAAAGTCATTTCGCGTCGGTTGGAGCGAGTCAATGAAATAGGGCTCGTAAAACCCTCAACATGATAATCTGCATCATCGTGTGATACATCCATCATGGATCTGGCGTATTCAAGACCGTATATTGCCGCGATCGCCTCCCGACGGTCTCCAGAACCGCTGGTTTGCAATGATGTTTGTCCATCTTGCGTAAAAGTGAATTTGACTTTTGGGTATGCAAGAGCATACTTCAAAATGAAGTTTTCATTGTTCTGTCGTTCTGTTGCATCCTTCTTTAAGAATTTCAGACGTGCAGGAACATTATAGAACAGGTTAACAACTTGAACTGATGTGCCAGAATTAAAAACCTTTGGTTTCGGCAAGAACACTTTGCCGCCCTCTACCTTTATCTCCGCTCCAATCTGATCACTTTTTCGGCAAGATTGAACTGTCATTAGAGATACTGATCCGATCGAAGCCAGCGCTTCTCCCCGAAAACCGAGGGTCTGGATTCGAAAAAGATCATCTGCGGTTGATAATTTACTGGTTGCGTGTCGGGCAACCGCCAGCGGTAATTCTTCAGCAGACATCCCCCTGCCGTTGTCTTGAATTTCTATAAATGGCTGACCAGAACCTTGCAGACTAATATCTATCTGGCTTGCACCCGCATCCAATGCATTTTCAACCAACTCTTTGATTACAGATGCCGGGCGTTCAATCACTTCGCCCGCTGCGATCTGTGAAGCAACATCATCTGGCAAAATATGGATGGACATAGGACGATTATACCTTAGCCAAATTTCTGGAACCTTTTGCATATTCTGTTGATCTCAGGTATCTCTTAATAATTCAGAGTATACTCAGGGAATGTCATTGAGAACGATTTTATTCGACCTGGATGAAACTCTTTACCCATCAGAAAATGGGCTCTGGCAGGTTTTACGGGACCGCATGGGTGATTTCATGCATGACCGGTTGCAGATCCCACTAGACCAAATTTCAGAGATCCGCCAGAATTATTACGAGACATATGGAACCACATTACGCGGTTTGGAACGGGATTTTCAAATAAATCCGGAAGACTATCTGGAGTATGTTCACAACGTACCAATTCATGACTTCGTTAAACCAGACCCAACTTTAAAGGAAATATTGATCAAGCTCCCTTACCGTAAAGTAATTTTTACCAACGCGGATGTGAATCACAGCCGCCGGGTATTGAATGCTCTGGGTGTTGATACTTGTTTTGATCAAATGATTGACGTTATGGCGATGGCGCCATTCTGCAAACCTTTTCGGGAAGCTTTTATGACTGCCATGGATCTTGTGGGTGACCCCAACCCAGAAAATTATCTCTTATTTGATGACGCACCAAAAAATGTTGCGGCTGCGCTGGATATAGGGATGAAAGCAGTTCTTGTATCCAAGAATCATTCTGGTATGGATAAAAAAATGATGCAGATTGAAAGCATTCACCTGCTTCCTGAAATTCTATCAAATTTGACCAGATAAAAATGTATCATTCGAACCCAACTCTTTTCTACATAATCGTCGGAGCGATGGTGTTGTTGATCGTTATCATTAACGTTAGTTTGTTCTCAATGATAAAGAGCAGGAACGCTAAAAAACAATCAAAAATGTTGAAAGATGCATTTTCAACAGCAAAATCACCCTGGGGCGAAGAAGAAAAACAGCTCAACGAGCTCTCTCAACTTATTGAACAAATACAAAAACCCAGCAAACAATCAACAGATAATGCTGCCGAAAACGAAAAAGAACAATAATACACAGCCGGAGTATAGAATGTCAAAAGCCGTAAAAATATTCCTAGTAATTTCTGCCGCCCTAATTTTATTCATGGGCTCGTTTTCTGGAGGTTTCGTATCAGCAATGGTGCTGAAACAAACGAATAATCTTCCTTTCCTGAAAACTGATACGCCGAATCCTGTTCAACCCGAGCTACCACAAAGTACGTCTGAAACAAAATCCAAATCAGACCTCCAGGTACTTTTCCAGCCTTTCTGGCGAACCTGGGATCTGGTACATGAGATTTTTGTGGATCAACCAGTAAATGATGTTGCTTTGATGCAGGGCGCCATCAGGGGGATGCTTGAATCATTAGGAGATGAGCATACTTCATATATAGATCCCGAGCTGCTGAAACAGGAAAGCATGCAATTGGAAGGTGAATATGAAGGGATAGGCGCCTGGGTGGATTTAACAGGGGAATTTCTCACGATCACCAGCCCCATGCCAGGGTCACCCGCAGAAAAAGCTGGTCTCAAACCTGGAGACCGCGTGACCGCAATTAATGGCGAGGATATGACCGGAAAAGACGGAAATTATGTTCTTAGCAAAATTCTGGGTCCGGCAGGCACAGAAGTCACACTTACGATCCTCTCAGAAGAGGCTTCTGAGACGTTTGAAGTGACGATCACAAGATCAAAAATTGAAGTTCCCAGCGTAGAAAGTGAAATTCTTGAAGGGAATATCGGATATGTGCGAATCTCTACTTTTGGAGATAAAACTGGTCCCGAATTGAAAAAAACCTTAAAAGAACTCCGCGATAAAGATATCGTAGGATTAGTCGTGGATTTGAGATTCAACGGGGGTGGATTACTTTCATCTGCAGTAGAAGTTGGTTCTCAATTTTTAAAGAGTGGTGTATTGATGTACGAAGAATATGGAACCGGGGAAATGAAGGAATTACGCATTCGCCCAGGCGGATTGGCGACAGAAATCCCTCTCGTTGTCCTGGTAAACAAGGGCACCGCATCGGCATCAGAAATTGTTGCCGGCGCGATCCAGGATATGAACCGGGGCAAATTAATTGGGGAAACGACCTACGGAAAAGGCTCTGTTCAAAACTGGATAGAATTCTCAGAAGGAGAAGGTGCAGTACGCATTACAGTTGCACGATGGCTGACAACCAATAAACGCCAGATAAACAAGGTCGGGTTGACCCCTGATATTCTGGTAGAAATAACCGAGGAGAATTATGTTCCTGGGACCGATCCACAGCTCGAAAAAGCCATCGCGGAAATCCAGCTATTGATAAATCAGTAGATTCATAAGTTTTATAAGCACCCCCCGACTACCCCATCTTTTTGATGGGGTAGCGTATTAATGTTCTCTGTTCCTTTGCATCCATGCGGGTTAGATAATGTTCTTCATGTACGCCCTGTATTTCATAACCACTCTGGAGAATAAAATCATGTAAACGTTGAACCGTTGGACCTTCTGTGGAAAATGGTCCCAGGTGGAGAATCTGAGCCACCAGACCATACTCCCACATCTCCAAGCGCACCTCCATTCCCGGTATTTTTTGAACCAGGGTTACTGTATCGTCTGGTACAGGAAGAGCCCAGTGAGCTTCCCATTCATTTTTACTCACTATATGAGCATCCGGCCATCGCGCACGGAGCGCATCCACCTTGAAATCTACACCTGCCTTCTTCAAATCAAATTTGATCTTGTAAACTGCACCAAATATCGCTTTCATTGCAGATTGGCTGACTTGGTTTGGATCACCGCGTGTTACCACAACTGCCATCTTCTGCGCCGGCATTTCAATGACCTTGGGTTCAATAAAATCAAATTCAGGTTTTTTTGCCATTTTTTCTCCTTACTTAATAAAAGTAATAATGAATTAAGCGTTTTGATGTTATTTATAAC
>CAZRKL010000142.1:0-6576 GCA_964600595.1 uncultured Leptolinea sp. | reverse complement strand
GTATTACAGGATATGGGTATTTCAACCGGTGGAGTGGATGCGGTGGCGGTATCTGATTTGCCAGTTGGTTCGGGGTTAAGTTCCTCGGCAGCTGTCGAAATGGCTTTTGCGGCTTTGTGGAATTATTTGAGCGGCAGCAAGACCGATACTGTTTCGCTGGTAAAAGCCGCCCAACGGGCTGAAAATGAGTATGTCGGCGTAAATTGTGGCATCATGGATCAATTTGCCTGTGGCATGGGAAAGGCAGGGCACGCCATACTGCTGGATACCCGCACGCTTGATTGGCATACTGTCCCACTTCCACAGGGTACCATCATTGTAATCGCGGACTCTGGTATCCGCCGGTCTCTTCACAATTCAGCCTATAACGAAAGACGCGCCTCCTGCGAACTCGCGCTCAATATTTGCAAAAAACACCTGCCCCATATTCGCGCGCTGCGGGATGTCTCCAGCCTGGAGTATCTGAAAATCAGGCATCATATTCCAGCCCCTGCAAATATTCGTGGGCAGCATGTTGTGGATGAATGTGAACGGGTGGATCAGGCAATACCACTGCTGCGGACAGGTGATGCGGTTGGATTTGGTAAGCTCATGACCGCCTGCCATGACAGTTTGCGTGATTTCTACGAGGTTAGCATCCCTGAACTCGACCATCTTGTGAATATAGCCACCAGAACCGAGGGGTGTTTTGGCGCACGATTAACTGGCGCCGGTTTTGGCGGATGCACAGTAAATCTGGTGGCAGAGGCTTATGTGGAAGAGTTTTCAAAAATATTAGAAACCGGTTACCTCGCGGCAACCGGTAGATCGGCAAGTGTATTTCCCTGTAAACCCAGCGATGGGGTTCGGGTAATTCCTAATCAGTAAAAACTGGCAAGTGCCCCAAGGATACAATTTCGCGCCATTTTGCGCGTTCGCCTTCGGTGAAGATGGCAGCTTCAGCCACGATCTGGGCGCCTGCTTTCTGGATGAGCAAACGCATTCCCTGCAAGGTTGAGCCAGTACTGATTACATCATCCACAATAACCACTTTCTTTCCTTCCATCAGTTCACGATCTTTTTCATCGAGGAAGAGTGTTTGCGGCTGCCCGGTGGTAATGGATAATGTTTCGGCAGAAAGCGCTTTGCCCATGTACGGTTTGTACGATTTCCGCAGAATTACATATGGCTTTTTTGTCTCCACACTCAGGGCATGTGCCAGCGGAATGGATTTGGTTTCAGCGGTAATCAAAATATCATACTTGGTTGAAGAAAGTTTCTTGCCAAGTTCTTTGGCACAGGCTTCGACCAGCTCTGTATCACCCAATATATTGAGAATGGCAATCCGTAGCCCCGGTTTAATTTCAAATAAAGTTAATTCCCGTTTTACTCCTGCAATTTCTACCGAGTATGTTGATTTTTCTGGCGACATGAAAGCCCCTCCAGCAAGAATTTGATGAGATATTGAAAGTTTACTACAATTTTTGTAGTTTTCGATAAAAAGTGCCTTGCAGACCGGTTGAGGGGGGCAACCGATCCACAAGGCTTATTAATAATAGTGGAAAAAGTAGGATTATACAAGCGGAATTTTCAGAAAAATGAAGTGGGTGGGGAAAAAACAAAATTTGAGTGCCGGGGACGCCGACCCCGGCACTCATTTTAAGGAGGAGAAGAAGAGAAGTCGCCCTTTGATATTAATATAATCGGTAATAGCAAGAAATACTTGACGCTTACCCTACGCTTGGTATACGATTTACCTATGAGCATAACCAATTCATTAGAAAAGCAATCTTTCTGGATTACTGATCTGCCAATCGTGGGAAATATCCAAATTGTGTTTGGTAACCGCGGAATCAAAGAACTTCACAATCTGGGTAATATTCCTGTTACCAATCAAACCAAAGCTGCCAGTATACCCATTCAATATCAGACCTTTGTGGATGACCTTCAGGCTTATTTACATGGTGAAAACATTCACTGGAATGTGGATTTGGACTTATCTGGATTGGATGGTTTCATGCATGATGTTATCGAGCTATGCAGACGAATCCCATACGGACAAACCCGTACGTATGGGGACCTTGCCCGGATGCTTTCCAGACCTCCTGCAGCCGCCAGAGCTGTTGGGATGTGTCTTGCAGCCAACCCCATTCCCATCATTATTCCCTGCCACCGGGTGATCGGCAAGGATGGCAAACTGCATGGTTACTCCGGTTTTGGAGGCATTCAAACCAAAGCCGCCCTGCTCAAGTTGGAAGGCGCTCGCCTGATGATTTAACCCGCAATCAGCTTCATCGTCTATAATCAAATTTATGACCGAAAATAGTACTGCCCCATTTCATAGCGGTTTCGCTGCCGTTGTTGGACGACCGAGTGTTGGGAAATCAACCCTCATCAACTCCCTTCTCCGCCAAAAAATTGCATCCGTTTCACCACGACCTCAAACAACCCGCCGTAAACAACTGGGCATCTATACCAGTGACACCACACAATTAATCCTGATTGATACACCAGGTATCCACCAACCGGTCCATAAACTTGGTGAATTTATGAATCAGCTGGCTATTGATACCCTTCAGGATGCAGATGTGATCCTCTGGCTGGTGGATGGATCATCTGCACCCCTTCACGAAGATAAACTGGTTGCCGAGTATCTAAAAAACCAGAAGAAACTGCCCCCGGTCATCCTGGGTATTAATAAATCTGATCAATTCGCACAGAAGAAACTTGAAGAAAGAGTAGAAGCATATAAGACCCTGTACCCAGTGGATGAAACTATCATCTTTTCGGCAAAAACAGGGGAAGGGGTTCAAACCATTCTGGAATCTCTCTCCAGCCATCTGCCTGAAGGGGTCAGATACTACGAACCTGATCAGATAACTGATCTGTATGAGCGCGATATCGTTATGGATCTCATCCGCGAAGCTGTTCTGATCCTCCTGCAGGATGAAGTGCCCCATGCGATTGGTGTCCGTTTGGATGAATATACTGATGAGGGTGAGACATTCGCCCGCATTCACGCAACCCTGATGGTTGAACGTGAATCACAGAAAGCAATTGTTATTGGTCAGGGAGGCAAGATGATCAAACAAATCGGCACCCTGGCACGAAAAGAAATTGAAGCTTTGACAGAGCGAAAAGTGTATCTTGAATTAAAGGTGAAAGTGTTGAAAAACTGGCGTGATGATCCCAACGCGCTCCGTCAACTGGGTTATTATTCCATTAAAGAAGATTGATCTGATGGCTTTTATTTACGGTTTGGTTTTATCGCTGATTTTTTCTGCAGCCGATTGGGCAGTGGTTGCCTGTCAACGCAAGTCACTAAAATATGTCACTAAACCACTCGTGATGGTAGTCATGTTGTTCTGGCTGCTGATTACCACGGGATATACTGGCTTTACTTTAATCTTTGCATTCGGTTTGTTTTTCTCACTGTTGGGAGATGTCTGGTTGATGCTTCCCAGACGTTTCTTTATTGCCGGGTTATTCTCTTTTTTAGTGGCGCATCTCTGTTATATCGTTGGCATGAACCAGACCCCATTTCCATTTTCACTATCATCCATTCTGGTTGGCATAACCCTGATAGTCGCTGCGTTACTCATTATTATTAAAATCAAATTCGGGTTGATGAACATGATCGGAACCTTGCGGATGAGGCTGCCCATGGTAATTTACGGTATTGTTCTCACCGGCATGTTAATGAGCGCGGGATCTACCCTCTTCCGCCCGGAGTGGATGAAACTGGCAGCCATAGTACTGTTTATCGGTGGCATCTTTTTCTTCGCCTCAGATAGCCTGCTCGGATTTGACCGGTTTGTCAAACCTTTCCGCAACGCCCGCCTGATCGTTCGAATTACCTATCATCTGGGGCAGATATTGATTATCAGCGGAGCAATACTACAATACGCCTACTCCATGGGATCGAGTCTATTTTAGAGGTCTGAATCCCTCGCCCAACGCCTCATGTGCAATACCAATAACCATAAATGCAGCCGGATCTATTTGTTTAACCAGGCTTTTTAATACAGTAATTTCTGATCGGTTGACAACACAATAAATCACATCGCGTTCAGTACCGGTATAAGCTCCCTTTCCTGAAAGAAAGGTAACACCGCGCTCCATCTCGTCCAGGATCTTTTGCGCAACTTCGGCAGGCTGGGATGTAACAATCATGGCTGTCCGGAATACTGAAGATCCTTCCACAGCTACTTCTGCTGCCAGACCACTGACATAAATCATAACCAAACCATATAAAGCGAATTCCCAACCGAAAACAAATCCGGCTGCCAGAACGACAATTGAGTCAGTTGCAAGGTATGCCTGGGATATTGATATTCCAAACCGGTGATTTAGAATGCGCCCTATAATGTCACTTCCCCCGCTGGTACCCTGTCCTCTGTAAACAAGACCCAATCCTGCCCCCAGCATCAAACCACCGTAAAGCGAATTTAAAACCAGATCTCCCGTTAAACCACGCTCAGGGATAAACCACACCAGCGTGTCTGTCAGGATGGAGAAGGTGAGAATTGCCAGCGCGGTACGAATGACAAAACGCGGACCGCCCAGGTAGCGCCAACCAAGAATAAAGAGCGGAACATTTCCCAGGAAGACCATTAATCCAATGGGAAAATCGGTATAGTGACTTATCAACTGGGCGGCACCACTGATACCGCCACTGACCAGCTTTCCTGGGACAAGGAATAAACGCATTGCGAGCGCCTGAACCAATGCTCCAAGTAAGATGAAAATTAAGTCTTGCAAACTCTGTCTGGAGAAATCTAACCCGGCTGCCCGAATGTAATTTTGAAAATTAATGCTTACTTTCTTTGGTAGTGACATATGTATTGCTCCTCAACTAAATAAGAAAGACGCCCGGAGAGGCGTCATTCTTCATCAACCTTTTAGAAGATGGATTATTCCATCACTTGGTGGTGGTAGCTTTTTCAGCCGTCTCAGATGGTGCTTTTGCTGCAGATTCTGTGGATGCGGTTGCCGTTTCTGCAGATGAAGTTTTCTCAGAACTGGGAGGTTTTTCTTCGCTTTTGCTGTTTTTACTCATACCCGATGGAGATCTGTGATCTGTCGCGTAGAATCCAGACCCCTTAAACACAATCCCAACCGCTTGGAAAACTTTCCGAAGTGACTTTTTTCCACACTCCGGGCAGGTTACCAGAACAGGATCAGTGAATTTTTGTTTCTCATCGAACTGAACACCGCAGTTCTCGCACCGATATGTATAGACAGGCATAGCTTACCAAACTTCTTTCACGTACTTAATGATGACAAGGTACCAATTATAGCCAGAGTCAACCCGACTGGCAAGAGGATATCGTTTATATGATTCTCACAGTTGCTCATTGAATATTGTGCGATTAGAATAAGACCCATATGGAAAACAAACGTAACACCGTCTTTCTTTCATTTTTCCTGCTTACTGCAGTCATTATTTTCTGCCTGTGCGGAATCCTCTTTCTCGGAGCTGCCCTCACCTGGCTTCCCGGACAGATTGATCAGGCAATCCCCGCTCAAGTACCGACTCCATTCCCGGTGGAGGATCTACCTCAGCCCGAGGGAAGCAGCGCCAACCTGCCTGCCGATCTTCAGGAACAAATGCAGCAGATTCAGATACAGGTGATTCAGGAGCGGGGTTTAGTGCCTGAAACCGAAATTATGCGCGAGTTTCTGACATCAGAAGACCTGCGTAAAAATGTAGAGAATGATTTTTTTAAGGATTACACACAAGAGCAAGCTGAAATTGATCGAAAGGTCCTGGTGGCTTTAGGTTTGATAAACCCAGAAGAAGACCTGATCTCTCTGTATGAAGACCTCTACTCTGAGCAAATTGCCGGTTATTACGATAACGAAGAAAAAGAGATGTATGTGATCAGCGGCGTGGTATTCGGTCCACAAGAACAGATGACCTATGCCCATGAGTACACACATGTATTACAGGATCAGGTTTTTGACATCAAAGAAGGATTAGGCTATGGTGACGAGGAGTGCGTAGGTCAGGATCAACGTTGCGCGGCAATCCAGGCAGTGATAGAAGGGGATGCTTCGCTATCTGAATATCGCTGGCAGTCCAATCAATTTGGCAAAGAAGATTATCGCGAGTGGTTGTCTGTAACCATGTCGTTGGAGTCGCCTATATTCGACCAGATACCACCTTACTTCCAGCAATCACTCCTGTTCCCGTATCAATATGGGCTCAATTTTGTCAATCTGATCTTCGACCAATCCGGCTGGGATGGGGTAAATGCGTTGTATGAGAATCCCCCGGTCACCACTGAGCAAATCATGCATCCAGCGCTCTATCCCGATCACCCGCCAATCCCGGTGGAAATACCGGATATTTCAGAAGCGCTGCCGGATGGCATGACGCTGCTTGATGAAGGGGAGCTGGGAGAATGGGATCTGAGCCTGGTCTTGTCGTCGGGAATTGAGCCAGGCAGCCGACTCCCGGTAGTTCAAGCCAGAGCTGCTGCCCGCGGGTGGGGTGGCGACAAATATCAGTTGTTTGGTTCCCCTGAGAAAAATACCGATTCTGTGTGGGTTTTTTGTTCTGCGTGGGATAGCGCTGAAGATGCTGATGAATTT
>CAZRKL010000141.1:0-6605 GCA_964600595.1 uncultured Leptolinea sp. | reverse complement strand
GATGCCATCATGATCAAACGCCAGATAGCCATGCATCATGGCGCTTATTCCAATGGCACCTACCGATTGAAGCGGAGCGTCGTATTTACTTTGAACTGTGTTTCGCAGGTCTTGAAAAGCAGCTTGTAAACCCGCCCAGACTTCTTCCAGGGTATAGGTCCAAATACCATTATCAAAATGGTTTTCCCACGAGTGGTTTCCTGAAGCAATCAGGGAGTGATCTTCAGTAATCAGTACAGCTTTAATTCGCGTCGAACCCAGTTCAATGCCCAGGGTTGTTCTCCTGTGTTGTATTGCTTCCTGGATGTCGGTTTTTTGCATATTCATCTCCCGGTAAATTGAACCCGTAAATCCTATCAGAACCTCAGAATATGATTCCTGTTTTGCTAACTGTAACATCACTCCCCATGTCTTTTTTGTTCACCTGTCCCTTATATCCAGCAGTGTGTTTACGTACAGACGCATATTTTTTGATTCCACGCTCATAAGAATAAAGCAATTGCTTACATCAGGTGGAACAGAGGTTTTGGTACTCCACTCCACTTTCCCGCCAGATGGGGTCAGTGGTGTGGTAGCCAGATCCATAACCTGGTAATAACCATAGATAATTCCGTCACTCCCGATTACCGGAGGATTTCCGATGTGGATTTTGAGTGGGAACTCGGTGGGATTGCTGTTCTCCCAAGTGAATTCAAATCCTTCGTCGGTCCGCTGCAGGTTCACCATCTTGATGACATTGTCACTCAATGCCGGTATGGCTGTATCGGATGGTTGGATCAATTCTTCTACTTCTTTTTCATCAAATACGGGGTAGGTTATGCCCTCCTCGACTTTTTCCAATTCCAGCTTTATAGTTCCCGAGGTAGATCCGTCATCCTGGTGGTAGTAATCCAGATCTCCGCTAAATGCGATGTAATCTATCGCCAGTTCCGAGGCAGTGTCAATGGTTACACCGGCGCACTCTACATATAAGAGTTGCGTTTCAGGTTTCGATTTGGTTCCACCTGTGTATCCCCGCATCTGGAAGCCGGGAGCAAGCCTGTGCCCGCCCGTTCCAACAATCACAGTATCGCAATTCGATGTTTCTCCGTCTATGGTGGTTATGATAGCCGGTTTTTCTTCAACCGCTTTCATTGCGCTCCAAGCCCCGGTGCCGTTGCGTATGGTGATATCCAAATGCAAGTCACCTGCAGCTGTCTGGCTTATTCCTGCCACCACCGCATTCCAATCTCCAGCTGATTTTGCGGCGCTCAGATCCAAACCCGGCGGAAGGACCACATATACACAGGCAGAGATCACAAAATTAACAATTAGCGGAATAATAATCAAAGCCTTACGAATACGCATCTATGTTTCTCCTCACCAAATCCAATCAATCCCTGTCTGTCATTGCACTGGAATAAACTTGGGCACCATGCCCTTGACCAGTGAAATAATCTGCCAATAGACCGCAGGAGCATCTGTACCGCCATCCACACCCTTCACTGTCTTTTGTTCACCATCACTCGACAGTGTCAAATAATAGCCGTAGCACTGACCACAGGGTGTATGCCAGGTATCATATAACTCATCTGTGAACCAGCCCAGGTCGGTAATTCTGGAAATCAACAGATTCAGCTCTTCGGTAGAAACCTCTTTTTCCACCACAATCTCGCCATCATCGCCAACGATTCGTCCGTCTGGATAAAATGCGAAGATTTCATCAATACAATTGGGTCCACCGTTTCTTTCGTAGACCATCACCGCACCTTCTTCCAGCTTGGCTGTTGCCAGATCCTGGCGGTAAGGCTGCAACGTGCATTTTTCTTTGCCGGGAGTACCATTCATTGAAGCATTCCCTGCTGGGCGTGAGAGGAGAGAAAATCCCAGGACAGCCAGAACCAATGCCGCAGCTCCAGCGTAGATCCACCTTTTGCGGCGTTTTTCAGCGGTGTTGGATGAAGTCCGCTTTCCGCCCTTACGGGAAGCAATAACACTCTGGACACCAATAAACATAAGTGTCAGCATGCCGATGACAATTTTGGTCCACCAGGAGCTGAGCGATCCATTGAATTGGATCAGGGTCTGGGTTATTCCCAGGATGAGAACGCCAAAGGGTGTGCCAAAAACATACCCGGCGCCGCCGGTGAGCATGGTACCGCCCATCACTACTGAAGCGATCACATCCATTTCATACCCGGAGGCGTACAAACCATGCCCGGAAAGCACGAAAATGCTGAGTACCACGCCCGCCAAGCCAGAGCAAAAACCACTGATGGTATAAACCAACACTTTGGTGACATTTACAGGTAAACCCATCAGGCGGGCAGACTGTTCATTCCCGCCAACCGCGTATACATTCCGACCAAAGCGGGTGAAGTGGGCGACATAAATCCCCACAAGGATGATTATGATTGAAACCACTACCGCGATGGATACAAAGGGTGCCTGGCGATCCTGTGCCCACGCCAGTTCAGCCAGACCCGGTATCAAGATTTTGGTCTGACCCAGAAGAGTGTATATCGGGTGGCTGATGGAGATCGCATCATCGCTGATGAAGAAACACATCCCGCGTGCGAACCACATGCCGGCAAGGGTGGCGATGAAAGGTTGAACTTTAAGGAAAGCCACAAATCCACCCATGACTGCCCCGAGCGCCATTCCCATAAACAACATCAGGACAATGACAAGCCAGGGATCCCACCCCGCGCGGATTAATGCTGCGGTGGAGACTGTAGTTAAAGCGACCACACCACTCACGCTGAGATCAATTCCACCAGAAAGAATCACAAATGTCATCCCGACGGCGCTGATCATGAGATACGAATTGTTGCGGAATATATTGAGAAATACCTGAAGATCCCTCATTCCCGGATAGAAGATAGCTCCCACCAGATAGGCAGTGATACCCAAAAATGCTGTCGCCGCAAGGGGAATAAATCTACGATTCCTGGAGATAAAACCGGTTACCTTCTGCCACATGGCTAAGCCCCTTTCGGCGCAGTAATCCTGCGAATGAAACTGCGGACCTGCTCTGAGTAGAGGAGAATGATGACAATCACGAACACACCTTTAATCGCTTGCAGCGCGAATGCTGGTACCCCGATAGCATACATAGATGTTGTGATCGCTTGAATTACGACCGCGCCCAACAGGCTCGCCAGCAATGAAAATCTTCCACCGGCGCCCATCACTGTGCCGCCAATTACCACCGCCAGAATTGCATCCAATTCCAATCCCAAACCGATATTGTTGGCATCTGATGTTTTAATATTGGCGCTGGCAACCAAACCAGCGATCCCTGCACAAAAACCGCAGATTGCATACGCCAGCATTTTGATCTTCTTCTCATCGATTCCACTGAAGAGGCTGGATTTTGCATTGATGCCCACTGATTCGATAAACAAGCCAATGGCTGTCCGGCGGGTCAGCAGCCAGATCACGGCAAACATGAAAGCAACAATATACAGAGAGAACGGAAGAACGATCCAACCCTGCCCCAGAAATGCAAACGGCTGGTAAAAGATCTGAATGCGCACACCGTTGGTGATGAGCTGGGCAATACCGCGGCCGGCAATCATCAAAATTAACGTGGCAACCATCGGCTGGATTTTCACATAAGCTACCAGGATCCCATTCCACAAGCCGCAAATTGTTGCCACAATCAGGGTAACCAGGATTACTTCCCACAGGGGAGAATATGTGAAGTTCGGATCATTGATAAACTTCATCAGGTCGGGAGGCAATTCCAGACCAATGATCACCGGATTCATCATTACTGCTGCAACAGATGCCGCGATTGCCATAACCGCGCCAACCGAGAGGTCTACTCCACCAGTGGCGATCACCAGTGTCATACCCAGGGCGAGCAGCATTACCGTGGATGCGTTCCGGAAAATATCAATAATACTGCCGTACAGGTTACCATCTCTGACCTGGATGGCAAAAAAATTTGGCACCAGAACAGCATCCAGAATCAAAATGATCGCCAGTGTTAAGAGAGGGAAGAACAGCTTGCTTTCAGTTATTCTTCGCATAGAGTCGGGAGATTTGGATAGCGCCATTATTCACCTGCCATCGCCTTCATAATTACCTGTTCCTCTGTATCGCCTTTAAATTCAGCCACCTTTTTCCGGTCACTCATCACGGCAATCCGGTGACTGGTTCGCATCACTTCTTCCAACTCAGATGAGATGAATACGCAAGCCATCCCTTCTTCTGCCAGTGAAAGCACCAGCTTTTGGATATCCGCCTTCGTGCCCACATCGATACCGCGGGTTGGCTCATCCAGGATCAACACTTTGGGATTGGTTGCCAGCCAGCGGGCAAGAATGACTTTTTGCTGATTTCCACCACTCAGATTCTTAACCTGCTGGTCTGCAGATGGTGTGGAAATTTCCAGCAGTTTCATATATCGCTCGGCAATTTCATACTGTTTTTGTTTATTGAGGAATTTAAACCAGCCCTGTCCAGCTTGAAGAGCCAGGATGATGTTTTCTCGAACTGTAAGTTCATCCAAAATCCCTGCGGCTTTGCGATCTTCCGGTGAGAGAGCCAGACCGCGCTTAATGGATTCATAGGGTGAAAAGTGATTCACTTTCTTGCCCGAAACGACCAGATTGCCACTGTCAGGCGTCTCAACCCCAAACAGCAGATCGGCAATTTCGGTTCTGCCCGAGCCCACCAATCCCGCCAGACCGACCACTTCGCCCGGATGTAGCTTCAGATCAACGGGTTCCACCTGATTGGATAATCCGAATTGAGTGGCTGAAAGCACCGGTTCACTGCCTATCTTTTGGGCAATCTGTTGCTTCGTTTTGGACATCTCATCTAGTACTGTGATCGTTTTCCCGATCATCTTGGTGATCAATTCCATTTTTGGCAGTTTGGCGGTTTCATAAGTGCCAACCAGGCCGCCATTGCGAATAATTGTTACCCGGTCAGATATCAGATAAACCTGGTCAATGAAATGAGTAATAAAAATAATTCCAACGCCTTCATTTTTAAGCCGGCGCATAACATCCAGCAATTGTTCGGTTTCGCGCGTGGATAAGCTGGAGGTCGGCTCATCCAGAATCAACACCCCCGCGCCTTCAATTTCAAGAGCACGGACAATCGCCACCATCTGCTGGATTGCGACAGAATATGAACCCAACATCATCGTGACATCAATATCCATGCCGAGGACACGCATTAAAATTTCGCGCGCCTGTTCGTTCAATTTTTTCCAATCGATGCTGCCAAACTTCATCGGTTCCCGACCGATAAGGATATTCTCTGCCACCGTCAGATTGGGACACAGATTTATTTCCTGGTAAACCGTGCTGATGCCCAGACTCTGAGCATGTTGTGGTGAACGGACGTGCACCTCTTTCCCAAACAGTACGATCTGGCCGCTGTCTGGTTTTTCCACCCCGGTAAGGACCTTGATTAAGGTGGATTTTCCGGCGCCATTCCCGCCCATCAGCGCGTGTACTTCTCCGGGTCTGAGGTCAAAATCTACATTTACCAAAGCCTGAACACCCGGAAAGGCTTTGTTCATACCCCGCATGGAGATGAGTAAAGGAGTACCATTTGTATCTTGCATGTGCTTCTTCCGTCTCGAGGGATTGGAGGAGCGGCGTTATCCGCCGCTCCTCACCAGTTGAACCCAGCTTTCATGACAATGATGAAACCTTGATATCAGGTGAGGTTACTGGAAAGCTGGTCAGGCATTTTTAGTATTTTCGTCCGTCAGCAATTTCCTGCAGGTTGGGATCGGTCGCGCGGAAGACGCCTTCCTGTGAAGGAACCCACTTGGGCAGGGACTCGCCATTGGCTGCTTTGAGGGCAGCTTCGTATACCTGGGGTGCAAGCAGTGGATTGCATTCCACGGTAACATTCAGGTCACCATCTAACATGGCTTTGAAAGCACCGGCGGTGGCATCTACGGAGAGGACAGCAACATCCTTGCCGGGAACCAGACCAGCTTCTTTGAGGGCTTCGATAGCGCCAAGAGCCATCTCGTCGTTCTGGCCGAAGATCGCCTGAACATCCTTGGATTCTTTCAACCAGGCTTCTGTAACCTGCTTGCCTTCGGTAATGCTCCAGTTAGCGGTTTGGCTGTTAGTTACGGTGATACCGCATTCTTCCATTTTCTCGCGGAATCCCTGGCCACGGTCTTTTGCAGCTGAGGAACCCACATTGCCAACCAATTCCCATACATTCTTGGATTCCTTACCCTCAAGCAGAGCGCAGATTTCATCTGCTGCTTTACGGCCTTCTTCAACAAAGTCGGCGCCAATGTAGGTCACGAACATGGTATCGGGTGCATCGATGCGGCGGTCCTGAATGACTACCACTTTGCCAGCTTCAGCAGCTGCCTGTAATACTTCTTCCCAACCGGTGGTTTCCAGGGCAGAAAGAACAATCACGTTTACTTCAGGATCCTGAATGAATTGGTGGAAACCAGCTACCTGCTTGGCAAGGTCGTTCTGAGAATCGTAGAATTTAAGGGTCAAGCCAAGTTGTTCTGCGGTCTCTTTAAATGAAGCGGTGTTCGCCGCGCGCCAGCCACCTTCAGATCCGGTCTGCAGGAAGCCAACTACCAGGTCTTTGTATTCACAATTCGGTGCGCAATCTAAACC
>CAZRKL010000140.1:0-6611 GCA_964600595.1 uncultured Leptolinea sp. | reverse complement strand
GTATAAGAATGCCGATCCAAATTCTGAAGAAGATATTTGGATACCGATCAAACCGAAAGTAAATGAATGACGGTGGTGTTGTATGGCAACAGGCTTGCTTTCGCATAGGGAATCTGGCATAGCGTGCACCTGATAATTGGGATTCTACCCGTTATTCGGGCATTTTTCCCTGGCATATCCCGCCAGGGCAGGCTACCTTCGAGTTCTCTGCTCGCAAGTATTATCCACCCTGCCTGGGCGGAAACAACAGTTGTTGGGTGGTAAAACAAGGACATAGACTCATGGTCAACGTAAATATCAGACTCACCAGAATAGAAGATGTTAGCTTGCTTCCAGATATTGAATATTCAGCTGGCGGGAGTTTTCGTGACATCCCCCATTTGGCATGGATAGCAGATGATGATCTGATGACAACAGAGGATCATCTAAAATACGTCGCCGAAGGTACATCGTGGGTGGCGGAAGTGGATCATCAGGTGGTTGGGTTCGTGTGCGCTGAATCAGCCTTAAAGGATTTGCATGTCTGGCTGCTGGCAGTTCGCAGGGAATGGCAGGCGCAAGGCTTGGGTCGCAGATTGATGGGCATCGTGGTTGATCACGCGCGTCGGAACGGGTACAAATCTGTGACCCTGACTACTTTTCAGGAAGTGCCGTGGAATGAACCTTTCTACCGCTCCCTGGGGTTTGAGGCGCTCGAGAGCGAAAAGATCGATTCGCGTCTCCAGCAGATCCTGGAGGAAGAAATCGAACATGGGATTCCAGGCGAGATGCGTTGTGCTATGCGGTTATTGATTACCCGTTTTGATGGATAAAAATCTTGTGGATTGGCTTATCCATATTTCGGAGGATTGGACTGATTTGCATTTCCCGCATGAGATAGACATAATAAACATTATCAACAATCTTTGAGGTGTACCCATGGCATTTTTTGATCTTCCCCTGGAACAGCTGAAAACCTACCGCCCGGTGGTCGCGGAACCCGCCGATTTTGATGCGTTCTGGCAATCCACGCTCGCCGAAACCCGCGCTGCCCTGTTGAACGCAACTTTTGAAAAAGTGGATTATGGGCTGACTGCCCAGGAAACGTATGATGTCACCTTCAGCGGATTCGGCGGACAGCCGATCAAAGGTTGGTTACTGCTCCCCGCGGGTCGAAAAGGTCCCCTGCCGTGCGTGGTCGAATACATTGGTTACGGCGGAGGGCGCAGCTTCCCGTTCGACTGGCTGCTGTGGTCGAGCGCCGGTTTCGCCAATTTCGTCATGGATACGCGTGGGCAGGGCAGCGGCTGGCTCCCCGGCGATACCCCCGATCTCTACGCCGCCGGCGGCAATCCGCATGTGCCGGGCAGCATGACCGATGGGATCCTCGACCGTCAGCATTATTACTACCGCCGGGTCATCGCTGATGCCGTCCGCGCGGTTGAGGCTGCCCGCAGCCATCCCGCCGTGGATGCAGCGCGCATCGCCGTCACCGGCATCTCGCAGGGCGGGGGCATCACCATCGCCGTTGCCGGGCTGGTGCCCGATCTCGCGGCTGCGCTGCCTGATGTTCCCTTTTTGTGCCATTACCGCCGGGCAACCGAGCTGGTCGACAGCTACCCCTACAAGGAGATCGCCGATTACTGCCACACCCACCGTGATAAGGTGGATCAGGTTTTCAACACGCTCTCCTATTTTGACGGGGTGAATTTCGCGCAGCGTGCCGGGGCGAAAGCCCTGTTCTCCACCGCGCTGATGGATCAGGTCTGCCCTCCCTCCACCGTTTTCGCCGCCTATAACCGCTGGGCGGGGGAAAAGGATATCCGGGTGTACCCGTACAACGGGCACGAAGGCGGCGGCAGTTTCCAGACCATCGAAAAAATCCGCTTCCTCAAGGAAGCATTGTAAACGCCATCCTGCCGAGAGCATCATTGAATGAAAGCAGAATCACTGGTAATCCGTCCTTTTCAACCCGAAGACCAGGGGGAGGTAAAAACCCTCATCCTTTCCGGGCTGGTTGATCACTGGGGTACGCTCGACCAAACCAAAAACCCTGATCTGAATGATATCGCCCGCTCATACGGGGGCGCGGTTTTCCTGGTCGCCTGGCTGGATGGCAGGATCGTGGGCACGGGCGCGCTGGTGCCGCGGTCGGAGAGTGCAGGTGAAATTGTCCGCATGTCGGTTGCCGCAGATCTGCGCCGGATGGGCATTGGCAAACGCATCCTGCTGGAATTGATTCGCCAGGCGAAAGCGCGGGGGTTCTCGCGCATCATCCTCGAAACCACAGCGACCTGGGCGGAGGTGATCGCCTTCTACCAGAGCATGGGTTTCAGGCTCACGCACCTGGTGAATGGGGACCAGTATTTTGAGATGGACCTCACCGCCTTACCGCAAAATTGTCGTTAGCGGAATTAATTGACGAATGGCTATCGATTGTATAAAATGATAGTTGTCCTGCATGAACTAATAATTATTTTTTCCAAGGAGAAAAGAACATGAAAGATTTATTTAAGGTGAATACGAGAACCATCGTTGCCACCGGGTTAGGGGCTGCAATCTTCACGTTATTATTCATGTATGTAAAAGTTCCCTCCCCCGTACCGGAAACCAGTTTCCAGACCGCCTATGGCGTGAGCGCTTTATTCGCCACCCTGTTTGGACCCATCGCCGGCGCGCTCATCTCCTTCATCGGGCATGCCCTCAGTGATGCCATTCAATACGGCTCCCCCTGGTGGAGCTGGGTCATCGCCAGTGGTGTTTCAGGCTTCATTTTTGGTTTCGCTTTCAAAAGAACCAAAGTGGAAGAAGGCGAATTCAAGGGTAAGGATATCCTCACCTTCAACATTATTCAGATCATCGGCAACATCATCGCCTGGGTCATTGTGGCACCTGTGCTTGATATTCTCATCTACCAGGAACCAGCCAATCTGGTCTTCACCCAGGGCATCACCGCCGCCATTATGAACTCCATCAGCGCCGGTGTCATCGGAACGCTCCTGCTCATTGCGTACGCGGCTACCCGCACCAAGAAGGGCAGCCTGAGCAAGAAGTAAAAGCCGAAAGTTTTGATGCAGCTTTTTGCACAAAAAAGCTCAGACTCGGCTGTTTAAAAGTCTGAGCTTTTTCTTCAACTTAGAGGTATATGAACCCGCAGCCGATCATCGAATTCACCAACTTTACCTTTAAATATTTCAGCCAGGCGGAACCCACCCTGCATGATATCAACCTGAATATCTATGCCGGTGAAAAAATCCTTATTGTGGGTCCCAGCGGCAGCGGAAAGAGCACCCTCGGGCATTGCCTGAATGGTTTGATTCCATTTTCTTATCGGGGTGAGATCCAGGGCAGCCTCAAGATCAAAGGGGAAGAAACCAGCACTCTGAATATTTTTAACCTGTCGAAAACCATCGGCACGGTGCTGCAGGATTCAGATGGTCAGTTTGTGGGTTTGACGGTGGGAGAAGATATCGCCTTCGCCCTCGAAAATGACAATATTGCCCGGGATTTCATGCGCCAGCGGGTACAGGAAGTTTCCCGCATGGTGGATATGGATAGCTGGCTGAGCTCTTCGCCGTTTGAACTTTCGGGCGGGCAGAAACAGCGCACCTCGCTGGCGGGTGTGATGATCGAT
Source organism: uncultured Leptolinea sp. (assembly GCA_964600595.1). Taxonomy (GTDB): domain Bacteria; phylum Chloroflexota; class Anaerolineae; order Anaerolineales; family Anaerolineaceae; genus DAIOEK01. The sequence goes on along the minus strand of CAZRKL010000140.1, from coordinate 2,998 downwards.
GATGTCGAGATCTTGCTCTTCGATGAGCCGCTCGCCAACCTGGATCCCGCGACTGGTAAAACCGCCATCGAGATCATCGATGATATTCACAAGCAATCCGGCAAGACCATAATCATCATCGAACACCGCCTGGAAGACGTTCTCCACCGCGATGTTGATCGGGTGATTGTGGTCAACGACGGGCGCATCACCGCCGATATGGATGCGCACGCGCTGGTCGCGTCACCCATTCTGCTCGATACAGGTATTCGTGAACCGTTGTATGTGACCGCGCTGAAATACGCCGGCGTCGAGATTACCCCCCAGATGCGCGCCGGGCACATCGAAACCCTCAAAACTGAATTTTCCCGTGCAGCCTTGCAGAGCTGGCACGAACATATTCCTGCCCCTGATGTCAGAGACAGCCGACCTTCCATATTGAAGATGGAAAAAGTAGCCTTCTCCTACGATGGTGCCCGTCCCGTTCTGGCGGATATCAATTTTGATATCCAGGAAGGGGAGATGGTTTCCATCGTTGGCAAGAACGGCGCGGGCAAGTCCACGCTCTCCAAATTGTTGTGCGGATTCGAAAAGGAAGACAGCGGGCGAATCCTCTACCGTGGAGAGGATATCCGCGCTAAGTCGATCAAGGAACGGGCGGAAATTATCGGTCTGGTCATGCAGAACCCCAACCAGATGATCTCCAAACCGCTCATCTATGACGAGGTGGCGTTGGGGTTGCGCCTGCGCCAGGTATCTGAAGATGATATCAAACCGCGTGTAGAGAAGGTGTTGAAAATATGCGGTCTGGCGCCTTTCATCGATTGGCCTATTTCCGCGCTGAGCTACGGGCAGAAAAAGCGGGTTACCATTGCCTCCATTCTGGTTCTCGATCCCCAAATTCTGATTCTCGATGAGCCGACCGCCGGGCAGGATTTCCGCCACTACACCGAGATTATGGAATTTCTGGTGGAAATCAACAAGCTCGGTGTGACTGTCATTTTGATCACCCACGATATGCACCTGATGCTGGAATACACCCCCCGGGCGATTGTGCTGGCGGGTGGAAAGCTGATCGCTGATACCTCGGCAGCGGTTGTGCTGACAGATCCGCAGGTGATCCGTGAAGCCAACCTCAAGGAGACCTCGCTGTTCGCTCTTTCACACATGGCAGGCATTGCAGACGGAACCCATTTTGTTCAGCGCTTCATTGACTACGAACGGAGGTTGAAAAACCGATGAACGCGAAGATGAAGCTGTTTTCCTACAATTCCGCCGATACACCCATCCACCGGCTGTCGGGTCTGACCAAGCTGATCTGTTTTCTCTTCCTCACCTTCGCTGTGATGTATTCCTACGATATCCGCGTGATACTGGCGGTGATGCTTTTCTCAATCCTGCTCATGCGCGTGGCGATGATCCGCTTTTCGCAGATCCGTGTGATGGTGATTTATGTCTTGATCTTCATTGTTACCAACGCGGTCATTTCTTTCTTCTTTTCGCCGGAGTTTGGCACGACCATTTACGGCACGAAAAATGAATTTGCCCGCCTCTTTGGCATCTCGCTGACCTACGAGCAGCTTTTCTACCAGGTTACCAAGATGTTCAAGTACGCTTCGGTGATTCCCCTGGGTATGATCTTTCTCCTCACGACCAACCCCAGCGAATTTGCCTCATCCTTGAATGGCATCGGGGTGAATTACAAGGCGGCTTACGCCGTTGCGCTTACCCTGCGCTACTTCCCGGATATTCAGCGGGACTATCGCGATATCTATCTCGCCCAGCAGGCGCGCGGATTGGAACTTTCGAGCAAAGCGAAATTTATCGACCGCTTTAAGAACTCGCTGCTCATCGTCATTCCCCTCATCTTTTCCACCCTCGATCGGATTGAGGTGATCAGTAACGCCATGGATCTGCGCGGCTTCTCCAAGAGCAAGACCCGCACCTGGTACACCTCCCGCCGCTTCAACCGCCAGGACGTGATCTCGCTGGTTCTTTCCGGTTCGATCTTTATTGCCACCATTATGGTGTCCATCTTTATCAATCACAGCCGTTTCTATAATCCGTTTATTTAGAGAGATATTCTATGAAACCTATTCTAGTTTTCCAGACCGACTTCACCTATAAAGAGAGCGCTGTCAGCGCCATGTACGGCGTGGTAAAAAGTGTGGACCGCGAACTTGAGATCATCGATGGCACCCATGAAATCCCCCAGTATGATGTCTGGTCGGCTTCCTACCGCCTGTTTCAGCCCATGAACTTCTGGCCGGAAGGTACCATCTTTGTCTCGGTGGTCGATCCGGGGGTGGGCACCCACCGCCGCGGATGTGTGGCAAAGACCACCAACGGGTATTACATTGTCACCCCCGATAACGGCACTTTGACCCATATCAAAGCCTGGGTGGGGATCAGTGAAGTGCGTGAGATTGACCAGGCTGTCAACCGGCTGCGCGGCAAAAATACCGAAGGCACATCCGTGTTCCACGGGAGGGATGTGTTCGGGTACACCGCCGCCCGCCTGGCAAGCGGTATCATCAGCTTTGAAGGCGTGGGTCCGGCTTACCCGCTGGATGAGATCGTTTCCTTCCCGCTTCTCGAGCCCGTTATTAAGGATGGGGCGGTTCACGGCATATTCGAGATTGGCGACCCCAACTTTGGCAACCTGTGGACGAACATCCCCTATGAGCTTTTTATGCAGGCGGGTTTTGTGTACGGTCAACATCTTAACCTGACTGTGTACAATGAAGGTGTGGTCGTATTTAAACAAAAGGTTCTTTTTGAAAAGTCTTTTGGTTACACCCAAAAAGGCGAAGTGATCATCTACACCAACGAGTTGATGCGGATATCGGTGGCGGTGAACCAGGGCAGTTTTGCAGAGATTTTTAAACTCGGTTACGGCCCTGATTGGCGAGTCGAATTTGAGAAATAGAACAAACTAAGGGATCAAGAAATCATATAATACTTTCATGCGATACGAAACGATCAACAACCTCAATATACCCAAAATCGGGTTCGGCAC
>CAZRKL010000139.1:2019-6627 GCA_964600595.1 uncultured Leptolinea sp. | reverse complement strand
ACCACTGACCTCCGGGTTATGAGCCCGACGAGCTGCCACTGCTCTACCCCGCATCGCGTCCACTATAATACCACCTACCTCATACCCCGTCAAGACAAAGGCTGCGTTATAATCTCATCTGGAGGAATCCCATGGAAAACGTCCGACTAAAAAAGCTCATCCAGGCATTACAACTTACCCGTTTCAACGCCATCGCCCTCAACCCGGGAGCTACATTAACCTACCTCACTGGCATGTCCTTCCACCTGATGGAACGTCCCACGCTACTATTAGCTACGCGCACAGGAAAAGCTGCCATGCTTCTCCCGCAGCTCGAAGCACAAAAATTGACCGGATCACCCATTAAAGGATTTTTCTATGGAGATAACCCCGCCGAAAGGCTCGATGCCCTGAAGGCGGTTTGCGCCTACCTCGGTTTAAAGAATGGCACCATTGGCGTCGAACCCACCCGCATGCGCTTTCTTGAAATGAGTCTCATTCAGCAGGCGGTACCCAACATCGAGTTCCAATCGGCTGAAGGCACACTCACCTCGCTGCGCATTTGCAAAGATGCCACCGAGATCGCCCTGATGCGCAAAGCGGTGGAAATTGCCCAGGCAGCCCTTGCCAATACGCTGCCTGCCATCACCGTGGGGGTAACAGAGAGGGAGATTGCTGCCGAGCTGGTGCTGCAAATGATGAGTCTGGGTGGTGATCCTGAGCTGCCTTTTCAGCCCATTGTCTCCAGCGGACCGAACGGCGCGAACCCGCACGCCACCCCGTCAGAAAAACCGCTTCAGGCGGGGGAACTGCTGGTGATCGATTGGGGCGCATCCTATCAGGGGTATTTCTCAGATCTCACCCGCACGCTGGCTATTTCAGAAGTGGAACCCGAGTTTCAAAAAATCTACGAACTGGTCAAACAGGCAAATGCCAGCGCCCGCGCAGTTGCCGGACCCGGAATCCCCGCCGGTCATGTAGATCGCGCCGCCCGTCAGGTAATCGAGAGCGCGGGATACGGCGAATACTTCAACCATCGGGTGGGACACGGTTTGGGTCTCGAAGCCCATGAAGAACCTTACATGTTTGCTGAGAATGAATTGATCCTGCAGCCAGGGATGACCTTCACCATTGAACCTGGCATCTACCTGCCCAACCGCGCCGGCGTTCGGATTGAAGATGATATGGTCATTACCGAAGAAGGTGCCGAAAGCCTGAGCGATTTCAACCGCAGCATGATCTTTGCCGGATAATCCTTCCTGATACAGGTAAAAGTACATGACCAAAGACCTCATCCTGGTTATTGTTTCTCTTTTCACCTGGGGTATCGGCGAAGGGATGTTCTTTTATTTCCAGCCGCTTTATCTGCAGCAGCTCGGAGCCAGCCCGGTGGGTATTGGATCCATCATCGGGGCAACGGGTATTCTGCTGGTTCTCACACAGATCCCCGCCGGATATTTAGGTGATCGTTTTGGTCGGCGTCAGTTCCTGTGGTTATCGTGGGTTATCGGCTGCATCGCAACCTGGGTGATGGCTGCTTCGAGTAATCTGTCATTTTTCATTGTAGGGATACTCCTCTACGGCATGACCGGGTTTGTGACCCCGCCACTGAATAGTTATCTCACCCACGCGCGTGGTAAGTGGACCGTCGCACAGGCAATCACTTTCGCGTCAGCGGCGTACAATTTGGGGGCGGTTGCCGGTCCGACCATTGGCGGCGCCATCGCTGAGCAATATGGGATCAAACCAATTTACTACATCGCCGCCGGTATCTTCCTCATTTCCACCATCATTCTTTTCTTCATTGCGAAACAACCCATCGAACCACGTCCGCCAGAAACCAGATCCAACCAGATACTGAAGAATACCAGGTTCATGGTGTTGATGGGTGTGGTGTTCTTTACCCTGTTTGCCACTTATCTTCCACAGCCGCTGGCACAGAATTTTCTGCAGAATGAAAAAAGCGTCTCACTCAGCAGCATTGGAATGCTGGGTTCGTTAGGCAGCCTCGGCAATGCTGTATTGCTTGTGACCCTGGGGAATTTACGTTCACGCAGGGGATTTCTCGCCGGGCAGATCGCGGTTTTAATATTTTCGCTTACATTATGGATGGGTACTGGGTTGCCCTGGTATATGATGGGTTACTTTCTGATAGGTGGATACAAGGCGATCCGCTCTCTCTCCCTGGCTTTGTCTCGTACTCTCATACACGCTTCGCAGATGGGAACCGCCTATGGATTAATCGATACCGTCGCGTCCATAGCGATCATTCTTGCCCCGACACTTGCGGGGTTGTTATATGAAATCAATCCAGCCATGGTTTTTATGGTCGCGGGGATCATGATCCTGATATCCATCGGACTTTCGTTGGCATTTATCCCCTCTAAAGATCAGCCAATGGAGGAGTCACCGGTGGTAGTCGAAAATTGAAAAACCAGTAATCTCAGATAAGCACCAGAAGAATCATCGTAAGCCCCAGAATGGTTCCCGCCGCGGTCTGCATGAAGGTATGTCTGCGCAGTCTCAGGCGTGACCAAACGATCACCGGAACCAGAAGGAAAGTTAACCAGCCTGACGCCCCCACAATTACAGTACAAATGGAACAGAAACTGCTGGCAGCCAACGCGTGTCCGCTGATCTTCCATTTCAGGGTAATCAAAAACAATAGAATGAGCTGTCCCAGACCGATCAACACCAGACCAACAAAGATGGTGGGCGGATTAAGCGTTAACAGAATTCCAAATGAAACCAAAGCCATGCTGACCATGAGAATCATGGGGCGGATTCGTTGTCTGCGGATAGGAATGTGAAAATCGCTGACTTTTCCCTTGCGAACCAGGAGCAGCACATAAGCTGTCGGAATCCCCACGGTAAGGGCAAGGAAGAGGGTAACCCACAACCAGGCACCCGGCATGGCAATTTCGGCTGCAGCAACAACAATACAGGCAGCCCCCAGCACCGGCGGGCTCAATACATCAGATATCACCTTGGCAGCCTTACTTAATCTTGAGTGCCTGATTTCAATTTCACTCAAAGGAACAGTCTTGGTATTATAAAGATCAATCGTAGACATTTTTTTACCTGAACAATTCAACTATTTTACACCTTATCATCAGAAAATCACCAAAATACTGAATACATACAGCATACCGCTAAGGTGTAAACTTTCTGATAAAATGCGGTTAAATAATGGATAAAGAATTGTTAAGGAAAAATATAAATGACTCTTACTATGGAATCTTATATACTCGGTCCGCTGCAAAACCGGACAATTCTTTGCAGTGACCGTGAAACAAAATCCTGCATCATTATCGATCCTGCTTATGGGGCAGAAATCATTCTGGAGGATATCGGGAAGAAGGATTTAGTATTACAGGGTATTTACCTGACGCATGCTCACTTTGACCATATCGCTGGCGCGTCAGAAATATATCGGCAGATCCCTGGTGGTCTGCCGGTTCACCTGCATTCAAAAGATCTTGGCTGGTGGAACCAGGGTGGGGGAGCGGGAGAATTTGGATTTTTTATTGATAACAGCATCCCTGTCATCAGCGACCTTGATTCACTAGAGCCGATCCATTTGGGAGGATCCATTCTCAATGTTTGCTACACACCTGGTCATACACCCGGCCATGTCGTTTTTATCGCTCCTGATATTCACACTGCCTCAGTGGGCGATGTGATCTTCCGTGAAGGTGTTGGGCGGACAGATTTGCCAGGTGGCGATGGCCGCACTCTGATTAAAAGCATAACCAGCCAGATCATGTCCCTGCCTGATAACACTATCTTGCTGCCGGGGCATGGACCTGAGACCACGGTTGGGTATGAACGGATGAATAATCCGTTTTTGTAGTAAACCTAACGTACAGGATTCCAGACTGCATCAATTGGCGAATTGAATAAGTCTTCGTTATAACTGAAGGTAAGCTGTTTTTCACCACTACCATCCAGGTTTATACTGAACAACTCTGATCCATTTGTATCAGCATATTTCCGGTATGAGCTGAAAATCAACAAATCTCCATCCGGGCTCCACGCGGGATGTTTGTTATATCCTCCGCAGCCTTCAGGGTGTTCGGTGATCTGGCGCATTTCAGAACCATCCGCTTTCATCGTATAAACTTCAAACTTGCATCCAGCCGGTTCGCCATCGAATGCGATCATCTTCCCATCCGGCGACCAGACAGGGTGGTGCAACGGACCCGCCTGAAGCAGTTGCAAGTCACTTCCGTCCGGATGAGATATATATATCCCCGCCTTGAGATCCTCTCCAAAACAAGAAAATACCAGCCAATCGCCATCAGGTGACCATTCGGGATAGATACAGTTATAAGATTTTACATTTTGAAATTCGACAGGTGAAACATCTCCGGTGTAAAGCTCCATGGTTTCCAGCTTATGGATTCCTGATGATTCCGAGGCGTAAACGATGTATTCACCATCGGGTGAAAACGCCGGGTAAAATTCATTGGCATCGGTAAAGCTGATTTGCTGCTGTTCGCTGCCATCCGGGTTCATCAGAAATAAATCCCTTCCTCCGCTCCGGTCAGAAACAAAAACAATCTTCTGCCCATCAGCTGACCAATTCGGGTCATTATCCTGCCCCCGCATATTGGTAATACAAACAAT
>CAZRKL010000139.1:0-1919 GCA_964600595.1 uncultured Leptolinea sp. | reverse complement strand
CGCTGCTTCATACATCCTCCCCAAAGAGTGAGAATCAGTAGGCATGATTGTCTTTACGATGGATAACCCGCTGGGAATTGATCGCTACGTAATTATTATAGATACTCTTCCCCTCTGATGCAAAAGGGAACGGCTCACACTTAAAGCCACCATATCCCGGTACATTCCGGCAATATTGTTGTGTTTTCCGACTGAATACTGGCTGCCATTTCCTCACCGAAGAAATAGCCGCAAAGTTCTTTCGCCTGCTCAACTGATTCGAACTGGTAATCAGTGCGTAACCAGCTCTTTGCAAACCCATACTCATCGAGAAATCGAAAATACTCCAATAAATGTGCGGGTGGATTGGGTTCAGTAAATCCTGTTCCCTGGGTTTCCACCAGGATGATCATCCCACCCGGTCGCAAAATCCGCTTCATCTCAGTCAGAGCCTTCCCCACCTCAATCCGCCAATCACCCTCATCCCACGCCACCAGATAACAGACACTCCAACCCGAAATTACAATATCCACCGAGCGATCCGCTACAGGAAGGGACCGATGGTCAGCCGTCTGCAAATGCCAATTCAATGCCCCCATCGCATCCAATTTTCCGCGAGCTACTTCAAGCATCGCACTTTCACGGTCAAAAGCCTGTATCGATTTCACCAGCGGAGAAAGCATGCAGGTGAAGCGTCCGGTACCAGCACCAGCATCCACCACATCCTTGCCCTTCCACTCAGTAATTGCCTGCAGCTCTTTGAGTAGATTCCCCTGGCAATCTTCACGCTGGATCAGAGGATCATAATTCTCAGCGTGATTCTGGTAGATTTCTTTATGGTCAGTCATAAGTACTCCGTCATTCATACAAAAGAAGGTGGCAATTGCCACCTTCTTTTGTGAAATTCAATTTTTACCGGGCGTAATCAATAGACCGGGTTTCGCGGATCACCGTCACCTTAATCTGACCAGGGTATTGCATGGTGTCTTCAATTTTCTTGGCTACATCCCTTGCCAGACGGGTTGCTTCGAGATCATCAATATCTTCCGGTCGAACGATGATGCGTACTTCACGTCCTGCCTGGATGGCGTAACTCTGCTGCACACCCTTGTAGGAATTTGCAATCTCTTCCAGAGCGCGTAAGCGTTTGATGTATTGTTCGAGGTCTTCACGACGGGCACCGGGGCGTGCGCCAGAAATGGCATCAGCCGCTTCAACAATAACCGCTTCCACGGTTTCCTGATCCACCTCATGGTGGTGAGAGGCAATGGCATTCACAACTCTCGGGTTTACTCCATAACGCTTGGCGAACTCCGCCCCAATCTGTGCGTGTGTTCCATCTACATTATGGTCAAGCGCTTTCCCCAGGTCGTGGAGAAGTGCACCTGCTTTTGCTACTTCAATATTCGCTCCCAATTCAGCGGCGAGAATGGCGGCAATCTTGGATACTTCGACCGCGTGGGCTAGCTGATTTTGTCCGTACGATGTACGGTATTTCAATCGTCCAAGCACCTTCGTTACCTCAGGGTGCAGACCGGCAACACCTGCTTCGAAAGCAGCCTGCTCGCCGGCTTCAGCAATGATCCTATCCACTTCTTTGGTTGTATCGGTAAGGATTTTTTCAATATACGCCGGATGGATCCTCCCATCGAGGATCAGCTTTTCCAGTGAGCGGCGTGCGATCTCGCGCCTGACAGGATCAAAGCATGAAATGGTGACTGCTTCGGGCGTATCATCTACGATCACATCAACCCCTGTCAGCTGTTCAAAAGCCCGGATATTGCGACCATTACGACCAACGATGCGGCCCTTCATTTCTTCGTTGGGCAGAGGAACAACCGAGGTAACCACTTCCGCGACCTGGTCGGATGCCACACGTTGAATAGCATCTGCAATCAACTCACGTGCCCGGCGCTCGCCATCTTCGCGTGCTTCGGTTT
>CAZRKL010000138.1:0-6653 GCA_964600595.1 uncultured Leptolinea sp. | reverse complement strand
ACAGCCGGAAGTACCTGTACCTATCCTGCCTTCCCGCTGGCTGCCGGAGCTTCTAACGAACTTACCTTCTCGGTTCAGGTGATAGACAGCCCTGCTGCTGGAGAAGACACAGTGTATAACCCGGTGAGTGTCACAGATGATGGCACGCATGGTCAGGATAGTGATCCGACCAACAACCAGGATGATGATACAGACACACTCGATGCGGGTTCTGATCTGGCTATCACAAAAACGGATGGTCGGACCCACGTTAGTGCTGGTCAAGAGCTGGTTTACACGCTCACCATCCGCAATAATGGCGATCAGCAGGCAACCGGTGTTCTGGTAACAGATATATTACCCTTGAACATGACCGCGATATCAGCCAGTAATAGCGGCGATATTAGTGCCCAGCCTGTAATTACCTGGCCAGTATTCGATCTGGATGCCGGGGATGAGGTGACCCGCACGGTCACGGTTCAGGTGAACGATCCCCTTCCAGACGGGTTAACCACGCTGTTGAATACCGCTACGGTACTGGATGATGGCGCGAATGGACCGGATCCGACACCCGCGGATAACACTGCCACCGATACAGATTACGCGCTGGCTGAAATTGGCAAGCAGCTCACGGGAACCAACCACGCCTTTACAGATGGGCTTTCAGTAGCGGTTGGAGAAGTGGTGACCTACGCGGTCACTTACGAAGTGATTCCGGCGGTGAGCCAGACAGAGCCTTCTGTGGTAAACAATCTCGAACTTAACGATACTCTCGACGAAGGCCTGGCTTTCATCGAATGTACTGAAATTACTACCAGTGACCCAGCGGTAACATCCAGCGAGAGTACTTTTGCAGAAATCTGCGCGAATCCGGTTGCTTCGTCGGCTAATGGCGGCAGAACGGTCGGGTTTAATTTTGGCAATATCCAGAATACCAGTACATCCATTCAAACCATTACCGTTACCTACACCGCAGCGGTGTTGGATGCTGCCAGTGTTGTCAGGGGTGTCACCCTGAATAATGCAGCGGAATGGACCTGGCAGGGTGGTTCCCTTACCACATCCGCAACCGATGTGACTGTGCTCGAGCCTACCCTCGAGATTACCAAAGCGGCAAATGTATCAGTATTAATCAACGGCTCAACCGTAACATACACCCTGACCATCGGGCATGTGGGTGGTGTGAGCAATACCAATGCCTATGATGTCGAGCTGAGTGATACCATCCCGGCAGGGTTAACCTATGTGCCTGGATCGCTTACGATCATAGATGGATATTCACTTGGTGCGATCATCAACGATGCTGCGGCGCCAGCTTTGCTGGTAACCTGGCCGAATTATCCGCTGGGCTCCCAGTCCACCATCCAGTATCAGGTGACAGTCGGCAGTATTCGCCCCGGAAGACGGATAGCCAATACCGCCAACCTCGCGTGGACGTCCCTCCCCGGAGATTACATCCCGCCATCCACTGAGTTTACTGTCCCGCAATCCAGCTACAATCCGCTCTCCACAGAACGGTTCTACGACCCGGCATCGCTGGTAAACATCTATGGTACTTCTGCCGTGTTGGAGCTGCGCACACCCAATGCTCCGCTCACCGGTTTTGCCCCGGGAATGATCCAGGCGATTCCGCAGCAACCTGCTGAGAAAAGCTACGCCGCTACCGGAGATATCTGGCTGGAGATTCCGAGCCTCGGTCTGAAACTACCGGTGATGGGTATTCCATATGTTCAGGATGAATGGGACCTCACCTGGCTGGCAGATCAGGCAGGTTATCTCGAAGGAACTGCTTTCCCCACCCATGCGGGCAATAGTGTTCTGACAGCTCATGTATACTTGCCCAATGGCAAACCCGGTCCGTTTATCAACCTCAGTCAGCTGATGTATGGAGACCAGATCATCCTGCACGCTTATGGTCAGAAGTATATCTATGAGGTGCGAACGTCCCAAAAAGTAACCCCGCAAAGTCAGGCGGTGTTTACCCACAGTGATTTCCCGGTGCTGACGCTAGTTACCTGCCAGGGTTATGACGAAACCAGAGATGAGTATATATGGCGATATTACGTGCGTGCGGTGCAAGTAGAGATTGAAAATTAAACCAAAACAGGCTGCCGAAAGGCAGCCTGTTTTTTCTGTTGAGCGGGCGACCAGATTCGAACTGGCGAATAGTAGCTTGGAAGGCTACTGCCTTACCACTTGGCGACGCCCGCGTACTCGTCCGATATTATACCTGATTTTTATAAATGCTACATTGATTGGAAAAGATTATTAATTTCATCAGAAGGATATGGTTCAAGGCACCTCAGTCGTGGCAACCGCGGTTTCAGATGGCGCCTCGCTGGGTGTGACGGTATTTGTTATTGCAGCGGTTGCCGTAGATGTGCCCGGTGTGGCTGCCCCCGCGCCCTTGCTCACCTCGATTGCTACATAAAACGTTGTGCCAAAAATCTCCCCGGCGGTATTCCGTAACCGCCAGAAGTTGGAATAATCCTCTTCGATGTCGGGCGCTTTCATCTGCAGCGAAATATCAATTGTGTCTCCCGGCGCAACCGATCGCGGCAGGTAAATGGTATCCGCGCCCATCGGGTCTCCGCTGATATAGGTGAAGCGATACTGCTTGGTCCAGGTGCAGGTGCCAATGTTTTGAATCCGCCAGGTTTTGGTGAACACCGTACCGGGGGGTACTTTCGAATAATCGATGATATCCAGGTCGGCGAGGAAAGCTGATTTGTCGCATGTGCTGGGCGTCCAGGTGATGTACGGATAGCCACCCGTTGGAGAAATCGTCAGCGATGCTGTGGGCGGAATTGGGCTGGCTGTCGCGCTGGGTGTAACCGGCGTGGGGGTGGATGTGGGTCTTCGTGTGGGCGTGGGCAATTCAGAAAGCTGGGTAATCACCGCCGCGAGCACCTCTCCGGATGGGTCTGACGTGCTTGAGGCAACTGACTGTCTGCAGCCAGTCAGCAATACTCCCGCGGTTAGCAAAATAATGAAAGCTCTTTTACGCATGTGCAGATATTGTACACCACTCCCGCCAACCAACATTTTTCCCAGAACTGATAGCTTTTGCCAGCAAACAGCGGATATATTAACATCGACACACCTGCAGGAACTATGCTGCAGGGTGATTATTCTTGTGAATATATACAGGTTCATGGAAGAATCAGCCAAAAAATTTTATGAAATGACAATCCCTGAGCGGCTGGAGCATATCCGGCAGGTTTCTGGTCTGTCTGCCGATCAATTACTGGCGTTCTCTCCCGGTGGCGGGCTCACACTCGAGCGCGCCTCGAAGATGATAGAAAACGTTATCGGGTTACACAGCCTGCCGATCGGTGTGGCGCAGAACTTCAGGGTGAATGGGAAAGAAATCCTCGTTCCCATGGTGGTCGAAGAGCCTTCCGTTGTGGCGGGTGCTTCCTTTATGGCAAAGCTCGCCCTCGCTGGTGGTGGGTTCCAGGCTGAGGCGGATGACCCCATTATGATCGGGCAGATGCAATTACTCGATGTGCCAGATCGTGTTGCTGCCAGGGCAAAGCTCGAAGCTGCGAAGACGGATCTCCTCAGTAAGGCAGCCTCCTTTGATCCGCTTCTGGTCAGTATCGGCGGCGGTCCCCGTGATCTGGTCGTCCGTGAAATTACTGAATCCCCCATTGGTCAGTACCTGGTGATCCACTGGCATGTGGATGTACGCGACGCGATGGGTGCCAACGCGGTCAATACCATCGTGGAGCGCATGGCGCCGGATATCGAGCAGCTTACCGGGGGCAGGGTGCATCTGCGCATCCTCACCAACCTGGCGGATCAGCGTCTCGCCCGTGCCCGGGTCACCATTCCCTTTGCAGCGCTCGCGTTTGATTCCTTCACTTCGCAACAGGTGCGGGATGGCATCCTCGAAGCCTGGGCGTTCGCCGCGTCTGACCCCTACCGGGCAGCTACGCATAACAAGGGAATTATGAACGGCATCGATGCCGTGCTCCTTGCCACCGCCAATGACTGGCGCGCGGTCGAAGCCGGAGCTCACGCTTTCGCTGCCCGCTCCGGGCGTTACACCAGCTTATCCACCTGGGGTAAAGATGCCGATGGCAATCTCACCGGTTTTCTGGAATTGCCCATGGCGGTGGGAACGTTTGGCGGGGCAACCAACACCCATCCCGGCGCGAAAGCAGCGCTGGCTTTAATGGGTGTCTCGACCTCTCGTGAACTGGCTGAAGTCATTGTGTCTGTCGGATTGGCGCAGAACCTGGCAGCCCTCCGCGCGCTCTCTACCGAGGGGATTCAACGCGGGCACATGGGTTTGCATGCCCGTCAGATCGCCCTGTCGGCCGGTGCCTCTGCAGAGGATGTTGAAAAACTGGCTCAACAATTGATTGCTGAAAAAAATATCCGAATAGATCGGGCAAAAGAAATTCTTAGAGATTGGGGTAAATAGATATGGATCATCAACATGCACGTGTATTGAAACCTTCCCGCGAAGTGGGCATTGTCGGCTACGGCGCTTATGTGCCCATGTACCGCCTCCCGAACACAGAAATTTCCCGCATTTGGGTGGGAGTTCCCCGCGGCGGACCGGTGAAAGAGAAGTCCGTTCCCGGTCTCGACGAAGATGTCATAACCATGTCCATTGAAGCCGCCCGAAATGCGCTGGATCGCGCTCAGATCGATCCGCAGGAATTACGCGCCATCTGGGTGGGGTCAGAATCGCATCCCTACGCGGTAAAACCATCCTCTACCGTGGTGGCAGAGGCGCTGGGAGCGGTACCTTCCGTTCAGGCTGCGGACTGGGAATTTGCCTGCAAAGCCGGTACCGAGGCGATGGTCGCCGCGGTTGGTCTGGTTGGTTCACAAATGGCTGATTATGCCATGGCAATCGGCATGGATACCGCCCAGGGCAGACCCGGCGATGAATTGGAATACACCGCTGCAGCCGGTGGTGCGGCTTTTATATTTGGTCCGGCAGAGAACTCCCTCGCGCTGCTCGAAGGTTCTTACTCCTTTGTTACCGATACACCCGATTTCTGGCGCCGTCCCGAACAGCGCTTTCCCTCGCATGGACAGCGCTTTACCGGTGACCCGGCATACTTCCATCACGTAACCAACGCCACCAAATATCTACTAGATGCGCTGGATCGCAAGCCTGAAGATTATCAATATTGTGTTTTCCACCAGCCCAACACCAAGTTCCCTGAACGCGCAGCCAAATTGCTGGGGTTCACCCCAGAACAGCTCAAAACCGGGCTGCTCTCTCCGGTCATTGGTAATACCTATGCGGGGGCGGCCATCATTGGGCTCACCGCGGTTTTGGATGAAGCCAAACCCGGCGACCGTATTTTGATGACATCTTACGGTTCCGGAGCCGGTGCCGATTCCTTCTCTTTTGTGGTTACCGATAAGGTGACTGAACGGCAGAATCTGGCGCTCAAGACGCAGAATTACATTGCCCGCCGCGTTCAGATCGATTACGGGCAATACGCCCGCTATCGCCACATTCTGGCGGATTAAGGGGGAGCGACATGTCTGATGTGGTGATTGCAGGTATCGGGCAAATACCCGTCGGTGAGCACTGGGATCTTTCCCTGCGCTCCATGGCGGCGCAGGCGATTCTGGCAGCCCGGAAAGAAATTCCCGATCTCGAACCGGAATCGCTATATATTGGTAACAGCCTGGGGTCGATGGTCTCTCACCAGTCGAATCTGGGCTCTTTGGTGGCAGATTGGTCCAACCTTTTGGGGGTGGAAGGCACGACCGCTGAAGCT
Source organism: uncultured Leptolinea sp. (assembly GCA_964600595.1). GTDB lineage: Bacteria > Chloroflexota > Anaerolineae > Anaerolineales > Anaerolineaceae > DAIOEK01. The sequence goes on along the minus strand of CAZRKL010000138.1, from coordinate 918 downwards.
GGCGGAGCCAGTGGCGGGGCTGCGTTACGCCTGGGTTATCTGGCGGTTAAATCGGGGTTTGTAAATGTTGCGGTGGTCGTGGGCGTAGAAAAGGTGACGGATACCAACACCCGCAATCTCGACCGCATTCTATCATATACCATGGATGCCGATCACGAAGCCGTCCCGGGTCTGACCCCCGCCGGGCAGGCGGGATTGGTGATGCGCCGCTATATTGAGAAACATAATGTGCCGCAGGGTGGCTTTGCCGGATTCCCCATCAACGCGCATGCCAACGCGGTGAACAACCCGAATGCCATGTACCGCAAAGCCATCACCCGCGAAGCGTACGATAAAGCCAGCCTGGTGAGTGATCCTGTCAACCTGATGGATGCGGCTCCTCTGGCGGATGGCGCGGCGGCGGTGGTCATTACCCGCAGCGATATGCTGCCCAAAAATTACGCCCACCCGGTTATCCGCATCAGCGGATCGAGCATCGTTACCGATACGCTCGCCCTGCATGATCGTGCCAACCCCGATGAATTCCGGTCAGCCGTCATATCAGTGGAGCGGGTACTGGCGATGTCGGGAAAAATTTTGAAAGATATTGATCTCTTCGAACTGGATGACGCATTCAGCGTCTACGCGGCAATCGAACTCGAAGCCGCCGGTTTCGCCGAACCCGGCAAAGGCTGGCAGCTTGCTCAGGATGGCGGCATCATCCTCAAAGGGCAGATACCTGTCTGCACACTTGGCGGCAGTAAAGCGCGCGGCAATCCCATTGGAGCTACCGGCGTGTACCAGGTGGTGGAAGCCGTCCAGCAGCTGCGCGGAACGGCAGGCGCCAGCCAGGTGAAAAATGCGCGTGTGGCTCTCACCCAGTGCTGGGGTGGACCCGCCTCCACGGTCACGACTCACCTGCTTGAAAGGGTTTAATCC
>CAZRKL010000137.1:0-6710 GCA_964600595.1 uncultured Leptolinea sp. | reverse complement strand
ACCCGCTGGTAATACTTACGGTTTTCAATGACTATCTGACCCGAAAAACCCGCCAGGTAGCCGGTTAGTTCTCCCAGCGTGGCACCAGAGCCGGCAGCCAGCGCAACCCAAACCGGAGGGTAGACTGTTGCCATGGTCGTTGTCAACACCACACCAGGTACCGGAATGATCACTGTTGAATTGGCAAGGATGGAAACAAGGAAGATGCCTGGCAAGCCCAATGCCTGCAGTTTCCGCATTTCATCCCTGAAGATGATCACCAGCACAGTGAAAAGGATTACTGGAACAAGCGCCGCGATGCGTATCCACTTCTTGCGGGCTTCAGGTTTATTCTGCAATTATTTATCCCCAGTGAGCAGATCCTGTATTTGGGTTGTGACCATCTCGAGGGCAACCACATTGAAACCACCCTCAGGGATGATGACATCTGCATATCTTTTGGATGGTTCAACAAAATCCAGGTGCATCGGGCGGACTGTCTTCAAGTATTGCTGCACCACGCTCTCTGTAGTCCGTCCACGTTCGGTAATATCCCGTTCAAGCCGGCGGATAAAGCGGATGTCGGCATCCGTATCGACAAAGATCTTAATATCGAACAAATCGCGCAGCGCCTTATCCACGTAGATCAAAATTCCCTCAACTAAAATAACCCGCTGCGGGGCAATATGTTTAACTTCGCTGGTGCGGGTATGATTTTTAAAATCATATACCGGAAGGTTAATACCAATCCCCTTTTTTAATTGCTGAATATGCTCGACCAGCAGGTCGGAATCCAGGGAATTGGGGTGGTCAAAATTAATTTCAGCGCGCTGATTTGCAGGTAGCGCGCTGAGATCTTTGTAGTAAGCATCATGGGGGAGGTAAGCGATCCGGTCTCTTCCAACGCGATCAAGAATGACCTGGGCAACTGTAGTTTTACCGGAGCCTGATCCACCGGCGATGGCAATGACAAGAGGGGAATTTTTTCTGGGCATACACGAATTATAAACGAGCCTGTCAGTTTTGACAGCTTGTATTTATATATAAGAACAAATATTCTAATAGTATCAACATGTGAATAATTTCTGGAATTTGGAGAATCTCATCCATGCTGCAAAATGACATCGATATATTTGATATGGACTTCCAGGGAATGGACAATGCCGATCCATACTACCGGTTGGCGTTAGCGGTGGTAATTCAGGCGTTGACAGATCTGAAATCGAGTGACCGGTTTATTGTGCAAAAAGCGCGCTGGTGGTTGGAGTTGGATGGTTTAATATGGTGGGAATTGGTAGGTTTCCAGCCGTCTGTGCTGCGAAATTGGCTGAAAGTCATTACGGTTTAAATTTCATCTTCAGGCAGGTATTCACCCAACAGATCGTCCCTCCCCGCGATGTACATCACCTCTTCCATGGTGTTGACACCCAGTTTGTTCTTGATGGTTGCAAAGAAATAGTGAACGGTGCGCGTTTTGACGTGGATATTCTGTGCGATTAATTTGGCAGACAAACCTTTTGCCAGCAGTCGCAAGACAGTAATTTCGCGCCGGGTGAGTGGGGTGTTTTGCATGGCGACATTATAGAATATATGTTCTATTTAAGCAAATGGAAGTACCAAACCCTGAGCAGACCGAACCAATTTGTAATATTGAAGATGGTGTTTTATTTTCTTTTGTATCTCGCGCGGAAGACACCCGCCACGCCCAGTAAAATCAGGACCATTCCGCCCAATGTCCAGACGGTGAGTGGTTCCGATAGTACCAGTGCCCCGAGAATGACAGCTATGACGGGGTTGACGTAGGCGTACGTCATGGCGATGTTTGTGGGCAGCATGCGCAAGGTCCGGACAAAGGCGGTAAACGCGATCACCGAACCAAAGATCACCAAATACCCCCAGGCGAAGAACGCTTCGGTAATCGGTTTGGGGTAAGGCTCTCCACTGAGAAAGGCGACAGTCAGTAATCCCACCGCGCCAAAAAGGTGCTGAAATCCGGCGCTGACTTCAGGGGATACCTGCACCGGTTTTCGGCTCTGCAGCAGGCTTCCGCCACCCCATAACATGCTGCCGATAATGATGGCAATTACCGATATGGCATCCGCGCGTACCCCGGTCTGGAAAGCGGGCACGGTCAACAAGCCGACACCGGCAAAACCCAGCAATAGGGATCCGACCAGCATGGCAGATGGTCTGCGCCGGTCGATGATCGATTCCATGATGGCGACGTAAATGGGGGTGGCGCCGATGATCAGCGCGGCAATACCTGAGTGCAGATGCTGCTCCGCGAAAGATACCAATCCGTTTCCACCCACCCACAACATGGTGCCCGATATTGCTAACAAAACGGCTTCTTTCCAGGTAAGGCGGATTCGCTGTTTCTGCAGCAGAGCAATACCCAGCAGAATCAACCCGGCAACTGTGACACGTGTTCCGGCGAGGAAGAAGGGCGGGAAGCCGGAGCCTTCCTTGACGCCGATACGGATGGCAAGGTAGGTGCTGCCCCAGATGACATACACGATCAGCAGATTGGCTAATCCGCTCCAGTTGATACTGCGGGTGGAAGAGGTGGTGGTTGATTTGTCCATGATAACTGCGCTTTGAGGTTAATAAAATTAAGAGCCGTAGGCGGGGATCGAACCCGCGACCTGACGATTACGAATCGTCTGCTCTACCAGCTGAGCTACTACGGCGTCGCGCGTTATTATACCAGAGAGGTACTTGCACAGGAAGAAAACCTACATTCCTTCCTGCCAATTCAGCACAAAATGCACCTGTTCTTCTGTTTCGGGGGAGGGCTCATCGGCAGTGTAAGTTCCTTTGCGCAGTGCATCCAACCGGTCGAGAACTTCGCCCGCAGGGCAGCCGTGCCGGATCATCCAGCAGCAAACCACTGTACCTGTCCTGCCCAGACCACCCCGACAATGGATGTACACTGGCGAGCCGGCAGTGATGCGCGCATCAATCAGGTTCAAAATCTCCTTCATGAAAGCCTGGTCGGGGATGCCGAAATCTTCGATAGGCATGCGCGCCGTAAACACATCCAGGTTTTTTGCCTGCCCCAGCATGGCAAGTTCATCAGCATAATGGTATCCATACGGATGGTCGGGCATGGTCAGGTCAATGAAAGAGCGAATGCCGCCATTGAGAATATCCATCAGAATTTGCTGGGTGCCGCCGCCAAAGAAATCACTCGGGTAAGGTCCGGCAAGCAATTCCCCTGATTTCACCCAGTAGCGTAGTTTCCGTTCGGGAATCCTATCCATGATTCTTCACCTTTCCCCGCTGGATGGCCTGTCTGCCATATTTATCCTGCAGTTCATCCAGGGCTGCATGCAGGCGGATTTCTTTTTCAGTATTCTCTTCCCACAAACCCATTTGATGCCACGATTCCTGCAATCCACTCACCCCAATTCCCAGCAGGCGGACAGCCTGACCAGGCTTATGGAACAGGTTGAGTAACTCTGTTGCGTGATGTAAAATCACAGATTCCACATCAGTGGGCACTTTCAACCGGACCTGCCGGGTGTAGGTGGCAAAATCATGCAATCTGACCTTGATGCGGACAGTGTCAGCACAATACTGGTTTTCTCTTAACCGTTTCACGGTTTTTCTGGTCAGGTATTTCAGTACATCCTGTAGTTCTGTGATATCAAAGATATCCTTCTCAAAGGTGGTCTCCTGGCTGATGGATTTCATACCATGTTCCACCCGAACGGGGGTTGGATCAATTCCCCTCGCGGAATCATATAGTGATTGCGCGGTATTCCCCACCATTCCTTTGAGTGTCTGCAGTGTTAGTTTTTGAAGGTCTCCTATGGTGTAAACTCCCTCGCTATTAAAACGGGCAGCTGCTTTTGGTCCAATACCCCATATCGCCTGAACCGAGAGCGGCGCAAGAAAATCCATCTCTGTTCCGGGAAGGACGATTGTAATGGCTCTGGGAGATTCAGCCGTTCGCTGTTTGCTTTTCCCCGCGTCGGTCGCTATTTTTGCAACAAGCTTACTGGTCGCCCCGCCAATGGAAACCGGGAGCTTTGTTTGAGCGAGGATGCGCTGTTGAATCTGCCTGGCTAGTAGTTCCAGGGATTGCGGAAGATCACTCACATCGACGAATGCCTCATCGATGGAGACGACCTCAACCAGCGGGCTGATATCCCGAAGAATATCCATAACCTGGCGTGAATATATTTCATATTCCGCGTGATGACCGCGCAGCAAAATTAATTGCGGGCAGAGTTTCAACGCCTGCCCTGTAGGCATGGCTGAGTGAACCCCGAACATCCGGGCAGCGTACGAGCAGGTAGAAATCACACCCCGCTGATCTGCTCCGCCGCCGACTGCAAATGCTTTTCCATGCAGAGAGGGATCTTTGAGTTCTTCTACAGAGCAGAAGAACGCATCTAAATCAATATGAAGAATTTTCCTCGTCATTTATAAACCTAATTCTAGACCAGCAATAAATCATGGGCAAGTGGAAGTCAAGATATGTGGGAATCTTCCGATAATGACAAAGATTTGATATAATTTAACCCGCACAGGGGGTTGTACGCGATGCTGCGCTTACCTCATGACATCTTTTATTGGGTGGTATTATGAATTTTGACTTACCAGTAGCGGCACCTTTCAATTTAATCAAACATGGACTCGTTGTATCTTGTATCGCCGACCCGGGGGAGCCAATGTTCGGCGGAGAATTTATGGCAGCGATGGCGCTGGCGGCAAAAAATGGCGGCGCAAAAGCAATCCGGTTGAGTAACCCGGAGGATATCTTTGCCATCCGCGGATTAATTGATTTACCCATCATCGGATTTTACAAAGCACATTTACCGGGGTACTCGGTGAGTGTAACCCCAACCGTCAGCCACGCAGAAATGATCGCAGCAGCTGGTGCAGATATCATTGAGCTGGATGCCACTCAGACACCTCACCCGGAAGGATTACTGGTGGAAGAGTTAATCCGCCGGGTTAAAAAAGGTACCGGGAAACCCGTTCTTGCAGACGTATCCACTTCCATGGAGGGCGTTCTTGCTGTGAATATGGGGGCAGACGCGGTGATGACATCCATATCGAGTCATCATACCAACAGCTTGAATGATGACCCTGACTACGCTCTGGTAGCCAGCCTGGCGAAACGTTTGCACGTGCCCTTGCTGGCGTACGGTAGGATCAATACCCCTGATCGTGCCAGACGGGCGATGGAAACGGGGGCATTCGCGGTGGTGGTCGGCAGCGCGATCACGCGTCCGCAGGTGATTACTGAAAAATTTGTCCGCGCCCTCAACGGCAGACAACCCTGAAAAAACTCCTCATGCCGGTGGAATTACACTCCACCGGTTTTTCTTTATAATGGGGTTATGGCAAAAACCAGAGGTGTGCAATGAAAAACAGGGTTTGGATGATTATCTTTATCCTCGCCTTAACAGGCTTATCTTGTAGAATTCCCCTTGGAGGTGATCCATCAAGGGAACAAGTATACTTGGAGGGATCTCCTAAGACACCAGAGATCATTCCAACCCAGGGTACCAGCTCTACCCCAATTCCTGAACCAGGCGAAAAATCCACACCAGTGAACTTATCATATCTCTATTACCGGGATGCAATGAACGCCTGGGGTGTGACTGCATCCGATGCCGGTGATCATTTTGTGCAATCGGAAGATGGCGGGAGAATTTGGAGAAAGACGGATGTACCATTATTGAGATCATACGTTGAAGGTACGCGAATTATTCCGGCTTTTTGGGGTGATAAACATGCCTGGCTTGTTGTATCTGATGCAAATGGTTCCAAGTTATCAGAATACAGAGTGACATTTTCGACAGATGGAGGAGACAGTTGGAGTAATGGTGAGCCGCTGGATATTTCTGGACTCGAAGACTACTTTCTGATTAGTCATCTCACCTTTGTAGATGAATTCACCGGCTGGCTGCTGGCACATGTTGGTGCTGGGATGAATCACGACTACATCGTTATCTACCAGACTCAAGATGGAGGTAAAACATGGCTTCGGTTGCTGGATCCATTCAATGATGGTTCGGGAGTGCAATCCTGCACGAAAAGCGGCATCTGGTTTGTAGACCCTGAGCGTGGTTGGCTGACTGGTTCGTGCAATGGAGTTGCGCCAGGGGTATTTCTCTTCAAAACGAGCAATGGAGGAAGTACATGGGATAAAGTTGATCTTCCTGTTCCTGAAGGTTATGAACCGTTATTTGGGTTGGAAACCGGTTACTGCGGGTCGGTCAGCAGCACAGCGCCGGAAGCAAATGTGATAAAAATTGGCATGTTATGCCAGCAGTTCGAACCTCAGCCGGAATCCATATATTTTCAAGCCCTGAGCGTGGATAACGGAAATACCTGGGGAAATATAACTCAGCTGCCACTAGATCAAATGTATGCGTATCATGTGGAAGATGAAATTGATCTGACCCTGGCTGATGTTTGGATGAAATCCGTTGGCGGGGATGAGTCAAAACCAGTAAATGTTTCCCCCGCGTGGCCTGGTTTTGGACTGGCCGTCTTTTCACCTGATCCATCCCATTGGTATGTGCACACGCTCAAGGATGGCATGTATGGAATTGCATTTTCAAAAGATCGTGGCGAAAATTGGGAAGTGATAAAACCCAAATTAAACTAATAGAAAATTCCCTCTGAATAAACACCAAATTCTATAACATAATAAAAAATTCAATGATGTCATCTGATACACAACTAAACTGGAAATGAAACAATGAAGT
>CAZRKL010000136.1:0-6732 GCA_964600595.1 uncultured Leptolinea sp. | reverse complement strand
CACCCAGACATTGCTCGGACAACGCAGCCGGGATCAGATAAAAGTGGTTTGCGCGGCAACCGAGGCAGAAGCCAAATCATTCGCTGAAAAGTATGGCATTCCAAGGTGGACAACCAAAATTGATGATGCAGTGAATGACCCTGAAACAAACCTGGTTGTGGTGGGGCTCCCCAACTACCTCCATAAGCCGGCTGTGCTGGCTGCGGTTAAAGCCAAAAAGAATATTTTGTGCACCAAACCGCTCGGACGCAATGCCGCTGAGGCGAAAGAAATGCTCGAAGCGGTTCAGGAAGCTGGTGTCTTGCATGGTTATCTAGAAGATCTGGTATATACCCCCAAGACTCTGAAAGCGCTCAAAAGCGTGCAAAAAGGCGCCGTGGGCAAGGTGTTGTGGACCCGATCTCGTGAGGCTCATCCCGGACCGCATTCAGACTGGTTCTGGAATAAGGAATTTTCAGGAGGCGGTGCAATTGTGGATATGGGCTGCCACTGCATTGAAATTGGCCGTAATTTCATTGGCAAAGATATTAAACCCATCGAGGTGATGTGCTGGGCAGATACCCAGGTGCATCCCATTGATGCAGAAGACACTGCGGTGGGTCTTGTCAAATACGCAAATGGCGCGGTCAGCCAGTTTGAGGTCGCATGGACCTTCCGGGGCGGGATGGATCTTCGAGACGAAGTCTCTGGTACCGAAGGCACCATCTGGCTAAATCACTGGCTGCGAACAGGTTTTGAATTCTTCACAAATGTGGGGGAGGGTGGTTATGTCGCGGAAAAGGCAGAAGGCGCCACCGGATGGCTTTTCCCGGTGGGAGATGAGATCGGCGCCCTGGGTTATGTAGAGATGATGGGCGATATGCTCAAATCCTTTGAAGAGAACTGCCTGCCAATGGAAAACTTTTACGATGGATATGTTGTAAATGCCATCATGGATGCGTGCTACAAATCCGCTCAAAGCAAAAAGTGGGAACCCGTAGAGCTCGAGATCTGGTACGGCAAGGAACCCGGAAAAGATGTCGTGACCTTTGTCGATTACGATGCCCAGTATTTATTAATTAAAGAAGAAGTCATGCCCGATGGAAAAACCAAGCTGATCCTGAAGGATAAGCAATGTGGCGTGATTGTTCAAAAATATCGTGAGTAAGGTGCAGGGAAAGCTGCGTTCGTCCAACGCAGCTTTCTTATATTGCATACTTATTTTACAAAATGAAACAAGGTCTTAACATTATTCAGTACATATGCTATTGAATTAAGCAACCTTGCATGTTAGACTGAATTATGCGTTTTTGTGGTGAGGCAAGTCGACTTCGTTTGAAATCTGTGTCACAATCGCATGCAAAAATTTCTTAAATCCTCCCCCGTTCTTTCCTCTCAATCCAGCAACTCTTTCGTTTTAACCAGAGACGAAGGAGAAATCATCCAGTTGCTGCGGCAATATGATCAGATTTCGCGCACAGATATCGCCCGCATGACAGGCTGGTCACGGGCAAAAATCTCTCTTGAAATGGATGTCTTGATTAAAAAGGGACTCGTGCAGGAGATGGGTGAAGGAGTGTCTGAAGGTGGAAGAAAACCAAGACTGTTAAGCATCAACGATGGTCTTGGTTTTTTAGTTGGAGTGGATATTGGTGCCACCAGTATCGATCTGGCTCTATCAGACGTGCGCGGAAAGATTCTGCAGCGCAGATCAGAGCCTGCCGATGTACGTGACTCTCCAGATATGGTTCTGGGGCGTTGTAGTGAGTTGATTTGTGAAATGCTTTCAACCCAGGCTGCTCATCCTGAAAAGATCCTGGGTATTGGGGTGGGTGTTCCGGGTCCGGTTGAGTTTTCCAAAGGTGTACTGGTTGCTCCTCCGCTCATGCCCCTCTGGGAACGTTATCCCATTCGAGATTTCTTCCGCAAGACCTTCCGTTCTGCCTTTGTGGTAGTTGATAACGATGTGAATATTATGGCACTGGCGGAGCTTCGGGAAGGGGATGGACGTGGTCTGGATCATTTTATCTTTATAAAAATTGGTACCGGGATAGGCTGCGGTATTGTCTCCAACGGCAAGATCCATCGCGGAGCAGATGGCTCTGCCGGTGATATCGGGCACATCTGTGTTGATAAAAACGGTCCAGTCTGCCGTTGTGGAAATTTGGGATGCCTTGAAGCGGTCACGGCTGGTCCTGCCATTGCTGAATATGCGGTCAATGCTGCGCGTGATGGATCCAGCTCGATCCTGGCAAAAAAAATGGAATCAAATGGCGGCACTTTATCCACTGAGGATGTGGGCGCGGCGATGCGTGAGGGTGATCGTAAAGCGCTTGAAATAATCCAGTACAGCGGACGCATCATTGGAGAGACTCTGGCCAGCCTGGTCAATTTCTTTAATCCCAGTTACATCTTTTTTGGCGGCGGGGTCACAAATTTGGGGAATCAACTGCTATCGTCGATTCGGCAGGCAGTTTTGAATCGGTCGCTTCCTCTGGCAACCCGGCATCTTGTGATTGATTATTCATCAATGGGTCCGGATGCCGGTGTAATAGGAGCGATCTGTCTGGCAAAAGACCATTTATTTATCGTGGTGAATTAAACCCAGACAATCATGTTATGTGTATTAGGAATACTGTTTTAAAGGAGGTGGAAATAACAGTAAATCTCACAAATATTAGGATATATGTTTTATCAACCATTAGGTGAATTAGATGAAGGAGAAGCAGAATATGAATAAGAAGTTCCTGTTTGTAGTAATGTCCGTTTTAATGATTGCGTCGATTCTTGTGAGCTGCGCACCTCAACCTGTTGCACCGGAAGAACCCGCAGCACCTGCTGAACCGGCTGCTCCCGCAGAGCCCGCTGCCCCCGCGGAACCTGCCGCCCCGGCTGAACCTGTTGCAGAGGCATTCACCATTGGTATTTCGAACAGTTTCATCAGCTCAGAATATCGCACCCAGATGATTGCCGAGCTGCAGGAAGTGAACAAGGAATACATGGATCAGGGCATCACCACCGAGCTGGTGATTGAATCTGCCGACACCGATGTAGCCGGACAGATCCAGCAGCTGCAGAACCTGATGAGCAAGGGCGTGGATGCGATCCTGGTGAATCCGGGAGATGTGAATGGTCTGAACGCGACGCTGGAAGAAGCGGTAGCGAAGGGCATCATTGTGATCTCGGTGGATCAGGAACTGAACGCGAAGGGTGTCTACAATGTGGGCATCGACCAGAAGGAATGGGCGAAGACCTCCGCGCAGTGGCTGGCTGAGAAGCTGGCTGGCAAGGGCAACATTGTTCAGATCGAAGGCTTCCCCGGACACCCGGCGAATGTAGCCCGTATGGATGGTGTCGCAGAAGTGCTCGCTGGCTATCCTGACATCAAAGTCCTCGCCACTGAAACCGGTAAATGGGATGAAGCCACCGGACAGCAGGTCATGTCCAACTTCCTCGCCAGCTTCCCCAACCTGGATGGTTACTGGACCCAGGATGGTATGGCAATCGGTGCGCTGCAGGCAGTCATGGCAGCCAATCCAGCCAAATGGCCGGTAGTGGTGGGTGAAGGCCGCTGCCAGTTCATCAACCTGTGGCAGGAAGTTTTGACCACCAATCCTGATTTCGAGACCATCGCGGTCGCGAATCATCCTGGTGTATCCCCCACCGGTCTGCGCATTGCGGTTGCGATGCTGCAGGGCAAGCAGCTGGACACCGCCAAGCTGGGTGGCGCGAATGGATTATCCTTCGTGTTACCGCTGGCTATGGTTGTGACCAAAGACAACTTCCAGGAAGCTGTCGACATCTGCAAAGACAAACCCGATGCTTACCTGCTCGATGACATTCTGACCGAACAGGAAGTACTGGATACCTACTTCGTAAAAGAAGGTGCTGCAGAGACATTCACCATTGGTATTTCGAACAGCTTCATCAGCTCAGAGTATCGCACCCAGATGATTGCCGAGCTGCAGGAAGTGAACAAGGAATACATGGATCAGGGCATCACCACCGAGCTGGTGATTGAATCTGCCGACACCGATGTAGCCGGACAGATCCAGCAGCTGCAGAACCTGATGAGCAAGGGCGTGGATGCGATCCTGGTGAATCCGGGAGATGTGAATGGTCTGAACGCGACGCTGGAAGAAGCGGTAGCGAAGGGCATCATTGTGATCTCGGTGGATCAGGAACTGAACGCGAAGGGTGTCTACAATGTGGGCATCGACCAGAAGGAATGGGCGAAGACCTCCGCGCAGTGGCTGGCTGAGAAGCTGGCTGGCAAGGGCAACATTGTTCAGATCGAAGGCTTCCCCGGACACCCGGCGAATGTAGCCCGTATGGATGGTGTCGCAGAAGTGCTCGCTGGCTATCCTGACATCAAAGTCCTCGCCACTGAAACCGGTAAATGGGATGAAGCCACCGGACAGCAGGTCATGTCCAACTTCCTCGCCAGCTTCCCCAACCTGGATGGTTACTGGACCCAGGATGGTATGGCAATCGGTGCGCTGCAGGCAGTCATGGCAGCCAATCCAGCCAAATGGCCGGTAGTGGTGGGTGAAGGCCGCTGCCAGTTCATCAACCTGTGGCAGGAAGTTTTGACCACCAATCCTGATTTCGAGACCATCGCGGTCGCGAATCATCCTGGTGTATCCCCCACCGGTCTGCGCATTGCGGTTGCGATGCTGCAGGGCAAGCAGCTGGACACCGCCAAGCTGGGTGGCGCGAATGGATTATCCTTCGTGTTACCGCTGGCTATGGTTGTGACCAAAGACAACTTCCAGGAAGCTGTCGACATCTGCAAAGACAAACCCGATGCTTACCTGCTCGATGACATTCTGACCGAACAGGAAGTACTAACTACCTACTTCAAATAAACTATGACCGTGTCGCTTTCTGCCCATAATATCGTCAAGCGCTACGGCGGTGTAGTAGCCCTCTCTGATGGAAACCTGGATGTACATGCAGGTGAAGTTGTAGCATTGATTGGGGCCAATGGAAGCGGCAAAAGCACGATGAGTAAGGTAATCAACGGAGTAGTTGTCCTCGATGGAGGGCAACTACTCCTTGATGAAAAACCCGTGCATTTCTCTTCCCCTCAGGCTGCCAAAAAGCTGGGTATCTCAACCGTGTTCCAGGAACTCAGCTTGATCCCAACGATGACTGTTGCAGAAAATATCTGGCTTACCCGGGAACCCTTGCGGGGTTCGGGAATGATTCATCACCGTGAAGTCAGAGAAAAGACGAATGCCTTGCTGCACCTGTTCGAGGGAACATACAAGGCAAAAATGGATGCTGATACAACGGTGGCATCTCTGCACCCCGATGAAAAACAGATTATAGAAATTCTTAAAGCGATCAGTTTTAATCCGCGTCTGTTGATTCTGGATGAAGCAACTGCCAGTCTGGATAGCAGACAGGTCCATCGGTTGTTTGATCTGGTTGCGCGATGGAAAGAGGAAGGCAAAGCAATTGTTTTTGTATCTCATCGCATGGAAGAAATATTTCGCATAGCCGATAGATTTAGCGTTCTTCGTAATGGAAAAACGGTGGGCGCGGGCTTTATGAAAGAGATCACTGAGAAAGAGCTGGTCAACCTCATGATTGAAAAAGCCTCTGTCTTCAACTACGCCCGCCAAAATCGCGAAGATAATGGCAGGAAAAACATAGATAACCCGGTATTCCTGGAAGTTAAGGATTTGAGAACGCAAGTCTTGAATGGAGTCGATGTCACCCTCCGCCGCGGCGAATTGCTTGGCTTGGGTGGGTTGATGGGTCAGGGGCAGCGAGAAATGCTGCTCGCCCTCTTTGGGGATATTGCCTTCACCGGCAGCGTTAGGATCAATAATAAAGATGTCCATTTTAAACATCCTCGTCAGGCAATGAATCAAGGCATTGCTCTGGTCCCCGGAGACCGTGCCAGGGAAGGCTTGTTATATATCCGTTCCATCCTCGATAACATGCTGCTTCCTTCCTGGAAGGATTATGGGGTTCCACTCCGAATTAAGAAAGCCGCCAGCGATGCCACGCTGGTAGGAAAAAGTCTCAGCCTGAAGATGGCTGGTTTACAAGAGCCAGTCAGCAGCCTTTCGGGTGGCAATGCTCAAAAGGTGGTTATCGGGAAATGGCTGATGCGTCAGCCAGAGTTGCTTTTATTGGATGATCCAACCAAGGGCGTGGATGTCGGTACAAAAGCGGAGTTTTATAAACTGTTGACCGAGTTGACTGATCAAGGAAAGACCATCATCTTCTACTCCAGTGATGATGAAGAATTAATTGGTTTGTGTGATCGGGTACTGGTATTACATGACGGAAAAATCCGAACTGAGCTTTCAGGTGAAAAATTGACGAAAGAAAATCTTATCGCTGCCAGCCTCGGAGCATCGGAGGGGAGTATCGCATGAAACGCTCAAGTTGGAATCAATTGATGGCGCGTTATCCATCCCTCTTCGCCCTCATCCTGCTGATTATTGCTTTGGTGGTTAATTACATCCTGCAGCCCAACCTCTTTTCGGGTGAAGCACTCAATAATAATATGCGTGTATTTCTGCCTTTGCTCCTGCTTTCGATTGGACAGGCAGTTGTGATTATTGGCGGCGGTATCGATATCTCTGTTGGTGGAATCGTTTCAATTGTAAATACTGTTCTCGCAACCCAGGTAGGGTTGAACGGCGCCCCTGAAAAGATGTGGCAGTATTCTGCGTTATGTTTATTGATTGGTTTGCTTGCCGGAGCAATCAATGGCTTTTTCATTGCATATCT
>CAZRKL010000135.1:0-6776 GCA_964600595.1 uncultured Leptolinea sp. | reverse complement strand
CTACGAGCAAACCATCCATAGCCAGAATAACCAGGAATACACCCCAGGCTGAATTACTGCCATCCAGATTTATACCAATAAGGGTTGTTAATATCAGTAATAGAGCAAAGGTAATAACATGCACCAGCCTGATTTCGTATTCCTGCTGGGCAAGATTTCCCCGGTCAGATCTCGCCCGGGTCAGCCAATGCCAGATATTTAATAATTTCTTACCCACATTTCACATTCTTTCCATACAAACACAACCGGCGCAGATTTCTTACCGGGGCTTTACTATACCGGATTGGTACAAATCTTTCCATAATTTTTTTGTAAAAACATAATGTCGAGAATTTTTTATTTTTTATGTAAATTTTGTTACATTGTTTGCAATGAACAATATCATGGAATAATCAAAGATTGGTAGAGGCAGCACGAATGGCAGATGATACATTTTATAAAGACTTGTTGGACAATTTGTACGATGGCGTCTACTTTGTAGATGTAAACAGAAAAATAACATACTGGAATTCAAGCGCTAATCGAATTTCTGGATATTCCGGCGAAGAAATGGTAGGGCATTTCTGTTTCAATAATATTCTTAACCATGTTGACCAAAATGGAAAATGTCTATGCACGGATGGTTGTCCTCTGCAGCGGACGATTACAGATGGCAGCCCACAGGAAAACCTGGTGTTTTTGCGGCATAAGGATGGGCATCGGGTTCCTGTAAACGTAAGGACATCTCCCATCAGGAACAGGGATGGAGAAATCACCGGCGCTGTTGAGGTTTTTTCTGATCACACAGAGTACCAGCACACGGTTACTCGAATGAATCAATTGGAAGTGGAAGTTCACCGGGATGCCCTGACTGGATTATTTAATAGGGCTTATCTAGAAAAACAACTGGTTTCTTCAATTAATGATTTTGAATATTTTAACATTCCATTTGGGCTTCTATTCCTTGATATCGACCACTTTAAAAATGTAAATGATACGTATGGGCATGCTACCGGAGATGAAGTACTCAAGATGCTGTCGCACACATTGAAGCATAATCTGAGAGACAGCGATATTGTCGCAAGATGGGGTGGTGAGGAGTTTGTTGTCTTGATCAAGAATGTGGATAAATATATTTTAGTGAGCATTGCAGAAAAATTGCGGAATTTGATAGAAAAAAGCATGATCAAGGTCGAAGATAAATTCTTAAGTGTTACCGTGTCAATTGGAGCGACACTATACCGTGCGGGAGAAACAGACCAGAGTATTTTATCCCGCGCTGATCAAGCGCTTTATAACAGCAAACGAACCGGGAGAAATAAACTGACAGCAGATTTTGCAGATTAATTATTTCGAAAAAACACCCATTAATTCAGCCAATCCAAGCGTGTGCCCTTGAATCGCCTGAACAACATCTGCTTTTGTTGCATTGTCCTTGAGATTTAATTCAACATCCAATGCATACAACTTAAAGAAATATCGGTGTTCCCCTGCCGGTGGGCAGGGACCGTTATACTGGTTCCTCCCCCAACTGCTCTTCCCTTGAAGAGCACCTTTCAATACACTTTGCCCAGACTCAATCCCTTCACTTAGACTGGTTGTTGAACCTGGGATATTAAAGACAACCCAATGAACCCAGGTGCCTACCGGTGCGTCAGGATCATCCATGATTAATGCATAAGACACCACACCGGATGGAGCATCCGTCCACTCCAGGGGAGGTGATACATCTTCACCTTTGCAAGTGTATTTGGGGGGTATTTTTCCCTTATGCTCAAACGCCGGGCTGGAAAGTTGAAATTTAATCATATCTCCCTCCATGGCTGCAGGTTCATCCTGCGTTAGCTGCAATCCACCATTTTTTTGGCCTTGATCCGGTTCCTGACTATTGAAGGTGTTTTTCATGGGAACGCATGCGCCCAGGAAAATCAGCAAAACACAGAAGGTTTTTCTTAAGTAAGGCAACATCTGGTTTAATGATACTTAATTGGAGAAGTTATTCAATACACAATTGGATTAATTCAGGGACTTCCACTGGTAGAGGTTCCCATCCAAAAACCCTCGCCCCCGGTAATAAATTCGTGTACCAATTGCAGAAATTACAGACAGGCGGTTTATCCCTGCAGAACGGGTGATTCTTTCTGCCTCCTTGATTAAGCTGGTACCCAGACCAATATGCTGGGCCGCACCACTCTGTTCCGTACCAACCTGTAAGGATTGCCCATATACATGAATTTCCCTGATAATTGCGCTCTCTCTCAAATCATGCAGATAAGTATCCCGATCACCTTCTACATGGACAGGTAAGGATAATCGCAGGTAACCGGCTATATTATCATTTGGAGTGACATAGCTAATAAAATGCTCTTCGGTTGCCGCTTCACCAGCCAGATAATCAGGCTGGTAAACAATATCGCGAAGCGCTAACTGGCTCGCATCTATTCTCTCCTGCCGTACTTCGCGGCAGCGAATGCACTGGCACGCTATTCCACGTGACGTCATCTCTAGTATGGCATCCTGGCGCAGGCTGGTCCGTTTATTCCCCGCAACAACATTTGTACTGGGAATATCCCTGATTACCCGGTTAACGCGGCAGTATTGCGGCACTGTAGCCTTCACATCAGCCAGGAGATGGATCAGCTCTTCTTCGGTATATGGTCGGTACTCTCCCCGTTGCCAGTAAGTGTAAAGTTCGGCATTCTTTAATAGCTGCGTGGGATAAATCTTAATCTCATCCGGGCATAACCCACCCTTGTTATTCACATCACTCCACAGCTTACGGAAGTCTTCTGCGTCACCCTCGGGGGTTGCCCCCAACAAGTTTGGCATCCAGTGCAAAACGAGTTTATACCCGGCTGCCCTCGCCCTATTCATGGCGCGGATGGTTTGCTCAGTGGTATGACCTCTACGATTGATCTTCAGAATTTCATCATTGAGAGATTGGGCTCCCAGCTGCAGCTTGGTTGCCCCCAGTTTACGCATCCACGCCAATTCTTCATAAGTTATTTCATCTGGACGGGTTTCCAGAACAAGGCCAACATTCCGGTGAAGAGAAGATTCATTCGCTTTATGAAATTCTTCAAGGATACCTGACGTTACATCGTATCCAGAAGGAGGATCAGCTGGAGAAGTTTTTTTCCCCTCCTCCACATCCTCATCCAACCCGGGTAACTCAGGGATCTGGCTTTGATTTAACGCTTCATAACATCTGGATATAAACCAGTGCTGATATTTTCGGGGATAAGCACTGAAAGTGCCGCCCAGCACGAGGAGTTCGATTTTATCCACCGGATGGCCGACCGCGGTCAGCGCCTGCAATCGGGTGGTAACCTGCAAAAACGGGTCAAAATGGTTTTGCAACGCTCTGCGGGCACCTGGCTCATCTGAAAGATAACTCTTCGGTTCGCAGATTTCAGTAGGGCAGAAGATACAATTGCCGGGGCACGGATACGGCTTCGTCAGCACAGTCACTGTGGTCACACCGGATAGCGTCCGTACCGGTTTCATGCGAAAACGTGACAGGAATTGTGTATCTTCATCCCAGACACCCTGTTTGACCATTTTTCGATACAGGTGAACCAGGGCATGTTTTGGCACATGACCACCCCCGGAGAGTGGGTGGCTGCGGATGGCATCCAGCACGGGTACTCCTGCCTGCACTTCATCCAAAATCAATCTGGCAAGCTGCATCATCTCAGGAGTATATTTTCTTTTTTCCAACCAGCGCCGTGAATCATCCATATATTTTCAGACCCGCTATAATAAACCTCATGAACGACAAAACTGCCGCCATGTTGGTCGATATTAACCATCAATTTTACCAGAGCTGTGCCCGGTCATTTTCGAAAACCCGCAGAAGAGTACAACCCGGGGTAAAGAGAACCATCTCCGGTTACCTTCAACACACAATAATATCCCAGATACTGGATGTTGGTTGTGGAAATGGCGAGGTGGCAAAGGTAATTGGTGAAAGGGGAATATCAGGTACATATACAGGAATAGATTTTTCAGATGCTTTGATCCGTGAATTCATCCCGGCAGATGCAGGACCAGATCTTAAGATACGTTGGTTGGTTCGAGACCTGATGCGCCCAGATTGGTATGAAGGTCTCCCACAAGGATCCTTTGATCGCATCCTCTGTTTTGCGGTTCTTCATCATATCCCCGGGATAGAAAATCAATTACGCATCTTAAAAGATATCCGTCAACTGCTCAAGCCCAATGGATTTTTTATCTTCTCAGTATGGCAGTTTCTCTCATCTCAAAAACTTGTTCATCGTATCCAGAGCTGGGACAAAGCCGGGTTGGATAATTCAGATGTTGATGAGGGTGATTACTTGCTGGATTGGCGCGCAGAAGGTAATCAGGATTGCTTGCGCTATGTTCATCACTTCTCCAGCGAAAAGCTGGAAGATATTCGAAGAGAGTGTGGTTACAGGCAGATGGAACAATTCCTGAGTGACGGAGTAAATGACCAGCTCGGTCTTTACAGTATCTGGCAACCAGAATAGAAGTTACTTTACCCACCTGAGACGCAACAACACATCTAATACCCGTAAATTCATTTCAAGATCAGTGCTGCTGTGCGTGGATAACTCCACATCCACCGCCGGAATTCCCTGAAAAGCAGCCCAATCCACCAATCCGCCTGTGTACCTGCAGCCTGTGTTTATCGGAGGATATGGGTAGTCTGTGACCGAAGCTACCAGCTCTGCAAGCTTCACTGATGGCGGGTGAGGTGGGTCTCCTGCAGGGAAAATGCCCAGCGCGGCAGAGTGATAACTGATCAACGCATCCGCTGGGTGCGTTAAGAGGAATTGAGCCAAGGCCTGGGTCTCTGGTTCAGAGTTTGGATACTCGCCCGATGTCGTTGGTCGAAGAGACCAGCATCCGGTTCGATCCCAATACTGCTGCCACTCCGCATCCCAGTTGCGATTTAGATCAACCCCGTTATCGTTCACCCGCCCATCCGGATTCAACGCCCTCGCCAATCCATCTGGATTCAAACTGGGGACGATATACAAAGTCACATCATTGGGTACCATTTGCGGATTATCTTGTAGATGAAGAATCAGCTGTTGAGCGAGTGCGGTAGTGTTCCACTCATTTCCACCATGAATGCCGGCAACGATAACCCTGACGGAAGCACCAGATCCAAAACGAATTACTTCTATTGGACGCCCGCTCACAGAAGTACCAATCACAGCAGGAGTTACCCCGGCTTCATATGGTTGGATGGTTGGGTAGCCAGCTTCAACCGGACCGGGAGTATTAGGTGTAAAAGTAGGAATGGGAGTATGTGTAGGTACTGGCGTAGTGGTTGGTTCAATCCCCAGCGGTGTTCGGGTCGCTTCTGGTGTCCAGGTCGCCGGGAAGGTTGGCAATGCTAATGGGGTGAGCTGCGTTGGATCGAGAGTGGCCGAAACCATGTATGGATTTCTCATTGAGAGCGAAAGGTAAGCACATAGTGAAATTAGCGAGGCGAGCGTGAATAATCCCAGCACAAATAGAATTCTTGCCTGACCTGGTGAAAAATATCGGGTGATGTTATCTGTAAGTTTTAATGATGGCACGATTATTCACATAACTAATAGAATTACCCGAAAATCATGCAAGTATAGTACCGTTATTTCTTCTGGCATGCCGGGCAAAAGTGTGTACCCCGCTGTCCAACCAGAATTTTATCAATTGACATTCCGCATCTCTGACAGGGTTCACCTTTCCGCTGGTATACCCTGAAATGGTTCTGAAAATCACCACCCCGGTAAACCCAATCAATGCTGGCGCCATTACGGGCGATGCCTTCATTCAATACTGACCGAATCGCCTGGTGCAAAGCATGAGATTCATTCTCTGAAAGTGACGACGCAATCCGCAGGGGATGCAATCTGGCGAGATATAATGCTTCATCGGTATAGATATTGCCCATCCCCGCCAGGAATGTCTGATCCATCAGGAGCGGTTTTAACTGGCGTTTCTTTTTCAATAACATCTCATGGAATAATTCCGGAGAAAAACTCTCCTCCAGTGGTTCCGGTCCAATCTTACCTGTTACGTCAGCAGGATTATTCACAAGCCACACCCTGCCAAATTTCCGCGGATCATTGAAGATCAGATCAATACCAGATACAAAGTGCAGTTCAAACCTGCGGTGATTAATATCAATAATTTTGCCCGGGGGTACTACCAGCAAATCGCCAGACATTCGCAAATGGATCAATAAATAAACCTGATCCATATCAATTATGATGAGTTTTCCCCTGCGCGAAACATCATGGATGGATTGACCTTTCAATCTGCTCTTTGCTTCAAGCATCGATGGGGCAGCAAGCGTGCGTTCCCAGAGAACATCAATAGACTTGATCTCCTCACCAATAATCCGGGGGGAATCTATCTCTCCTGTCTTGAGCTTACGGGCAATGGTTTCTACTTCGGGTAATTCAGGCATATTAAGAAGAGTGGGCGTACCTTTTCTGTACGCCCAGGTTGATTACTCGTTGAACATCTCCCCCACGCTCCGTCCTTCATGGGCACGGCAGATAACCTCGCCGATCAGAGGGGCAACAGATTGGATACGCAGCCGGTCTCCGAGGAATTTCCGTTTTTCCTCTGGGATGGGAATTGTATCTGTGGTGATAAATTCTTTTACATCCAAGGCTCCCAGCCGTTCTGCTGCGTTGGCATTCAATCCAGGATGAATGAAAGTCACATAAACATCGCGGGCGCCATGGTCTTTCGCAATATTTACCGCCTGCACGATCGACCCGCCGGTATCCACTTCATCATCAACAATGATG
>CAZRKL010000134.1:0-6791 GCA_964600595.1 uncultured Leptolinea sp. | reverse complement strand
ACGGGCAGCGTGATTGGAATGTGGTGCGCTCCCCGCAGGACAGACCGCTGCCCATGGTGCCGTGGCAGGTCACAATCGTGGAGGTGGCTGAACAGGTGGGGGATGCGGCCAGCTATCGGAAAGCGGTGCGACTTTGGGGCGAAAGCACCTTGAAGCAGATGGACGTTCTCTTGAATGGCTCGGTTTCGTAAAGAATGACCCTGGATCAAAAAAGCCCTGTTTCAGGGCTTTGTTTTGAGAGAGGCGACGACGGGACCTGCACTCGCAGAGTGTTGCCTGTACCTCGATGGTAAACCCGGGATCAAAAAAAGCCCCGCAAAGGGCTCTTTTGAGTTACTTGAGGCGACGACGGGATTTGAACCCGTGATCAGGGTTTTGCAGACCCTTGCCTTGCCACTTGGCCACGTCGCCGTAAAAAATGTGGCTGAGTATCTCTGGATCAATCACCCATGGACATCAGCCGCTTTTGAGCGGGCTAAGGGACTCGAACCCTCGACCTTCTCCTTGGCAAGGAGACGTTCTACCAACTGAACCAAGCCCGCATTTAACTTGTTTGGGAACGGTATTGTGCTTACCGGCTTCCCTGATTGCATGCGAGAGTATAACGAATTCCCGGTTAGATGTCAACCCTTATTTTCTTCACGCAGCACACAAAACAGAAGCGGTCGTAGAAATAAAAAGAGGTGCCGAGAGCCAGAATCGGACTGGCGACACTGCGATTTTCAGTCGCATGCTCTACCAACTGAGCTATCTCGGCACGTTCTTGATTGTGGCGTGATTTTACTCACATCCCCCACTCTTGTCAAGCAATCCCTTCTGATAATGAGAGATTTCTTATGGCATACTTGATGCAACATATTTTGTGGAAAATCCTTTGACATTCTTGGGACGCAAAGCTAAAATGGTCGGGTAGGGAAATCCCGATCTAACCACATCCTTACTACATGGAGCAGCTGTGAGCAAGTGGGCAGATAAATATGTCATCGGTCTAACCGGAAACATCGCCACCGGCAAAAGTGTTGTGCGGAAAATGCTCGAGCGTCTTGGTGCGTTCGGACTTGATGCAGATGCACTGGCTCATCGCGCAATTGCCAAAGATGCCCCCGGATATCAGCCGGTGGTTAATTACTTTGGAAAGTGGATTGTGGGGGAAGACCAGCAGATAAACCGCAGCCGGTTGGCAAAAGTGGTATTTTCCGATCCTTCTGCGCTGGCTGTCCTCGAATCAGTAGTTCATCCACTCGTCCTCCAGGCTGTGGATATCATCATCCGCCGTGCTACTCAGCATGTCATTGCAGTCGAAGCAATCAAGTTGCTCGAGACAGATCTCTCAAAACAAGTAAACAGTATTTGGGTTGTTACTTCTCCCCGCGAAACACAAATGGCGAGGTTGGTTAATATTCGCAAACTTGAGCAATCAGAAGCTGTTCGTAGAATTGATGCCCAATCTACTCAAGCAGAGAAGGTTGCCCACGCGAATGTCATCATTACCAACAATGGCTCATACGAAGATACCTGGAAGCAGGTTTATGATGCCTGGAAAAAGATATCGCTGCCGACCAGCGTTCTGCAGGAACCCATTGTCACAGAAGCGAAAGGCAAGCTTTCTGCGCGGCGGGGGACGCCAAAAGATTATGATGATATTGTCGAACTGGTAGATCGTCTGGATCCGAAGGAAGAAAAACGCAATCGCACAGAATTTATTCAATCACTCACCGACAACGCCTTTATCCTTCTTGAAATGGATAATAAGATCGTAGGTATTGCCGGTTGGCAGGTCGAAAACCTAATCTGTAGAACTACAGATATCTTTGTTGATCCCGCCATACCACTCCAGGAATCCATTCCGGTCCTGGTTGAAACTGTTGAGAAATCAGCAAAAGATCATCAATGTGAAGCATCCTTATTGTTCATTCCGCCATCCATGGCAAGACACGCTGAACTGTGGAAAGGATTGAATTACGAGAATCGCGCACCACATTCATTAGAGGTGCAAGCGTGGCAGGAAGCTGCCCTTGAGTCTATGCCGTTTGGTACGATCATGTTCTTTAAACAACTTCGTCAGGATCGGGTTCTCAGACCGATTTAATACCTGTCTGATAATATTAATAGTTATGCAGAAACAATGGTTTACAAAGATCTGCATTCGGAATAGCTAAACCTGTGTCTAACCTTATCAATAACTTATCCCTCCTCGCACAAAGAATAAACTGGCTGAGCCTGTTGGATATCATTATTGTGACAGCAATTTTTTATGCGTTGCTGCAAATGATCAAAGATACCAAGGCAGTTGTTTTATTGCGGGGGATGATAATTCTTGTACTTTTGCTGAGCCTCCTCACATCTGTGGTAGAGTTGCCGGCATTTAGCTGGTTAATCAAAACAACTTTGCCGGCGTTGTTGCTGGCTATCCCGGTAATTTTCGCTCCAGAAATCCGAAGAGGTCTCGAGAGAATCGGCAGGGCTGGATCAGTATTTACATTTGGTCAAAAAACAGACCAATTTGAAATGCAGAAAACCATCCAGACTGTTGTTGCTGCCTCTTCGCGACTTGCCAGCAAGAAAACCGGCGCGTTGATCATCTTTCAGCGAAGTGATAACCTGAAAGAATACATCCAAACTGGTGTGAGTTTAAAAGCAGATATTACACCCGAACTATTGCTTCAGGTTTTCTATCCAAACACACCGCTCCATGATGGGGCAGCAATCATTGTCCAGAACGAATTAGCAGCGGCTGCCTGCGTGATGCCGCTCTCCGCGAGTGGAATCCTGACCCGTTCACCTGAAAGGCAAATGGGATTACGACACCGTGCTGCCCTGGGTATCTCTGAAGCTACAGATGCGATTGCTGTTGTGGTGTCTGAAGAAACGGGGTCCATTTCCATTGCTCATGCAGGCAGAATGATCAGAAGGCTGGATGCTGACAGGCTCGAGAATATTCTGATAGCTTTTTATCGCCCCGAACGAATCAGTCAATCGGGTAATTCCTTTTTTCAGGGGTTCCTCAACATTTTCAAATCTACAAGGGAGGAAGACAGGTGATAGCATCCCTGCGCGAATTCATTAAGAATCTGCCCACCTTGTTAATTGCATTTATCATGGCAGTTGCAGCATGGACAGCCGCTGTAATAGCGTCTGATCCCAATGAATTGCGTGTTTATGGACAACCTGTTTCCATTGAATATCTCGGGCAAGATCCTCAAATGGTCATCCTTGGAAATCCAATCCGTTCGGTGAGAGTATCACTTTACGCTCCCACTTCTATCTGGACAACCATTAACGCCCAGACAAATCATATCAAGGCATATGCTGACTTGTCTGGATTGCCCGCAGGAACACACCAGGTTCCGATCCAGATTCAGGTGGATGCGAAACCTGTTCAAGTGATTCAGATCAACCCCGAAAGCATAACGCTCACCCTTGAAAAAATATCCACCCGCGAAGTACCTGTTGACTTAATCACTTCAGGCAGTCCTTCAGTAGGATATCAGGCAGAAAAAGCTGTGATGTCACCAACAACTGCAATAATCAGTGGACCCGAATCACTGATCAGTATGGTAAGTCAATTACGGACTCAGGTGGATCTCACCCAGGCGCGCCAACCGATTCAAACAAGTGCAACGATTACCGCTGTGGATAGCAACGGCGATCCCATTGAAGGCATATCTCTAAATCCGGATAAAGTGAGTATCAACCTGCCGATTACACAAAAAGGCGGTTATCGCAACGTGGTCGTGAAAGTGGTTACACAGGGAAAACTGGCTGATGGCTACCGTCTGACCAGTATTTCAGTAAACCCACCCAGTGTTACGGTTTTCTCCAGTGATCCACAAAAGGTGGATGCCCTGCCCGGTTATATTGAAACGATACCGGTAATACTGGATAATCTAAAGTCCGATTTGATCATTCCCATTGAACTAAATTTACCTGAAGGGATAACCCTGGTTGGATTACAACAGATATCTGTCCAGGCGAGCATTGAATCGATTGAAAGTAGTTTGACAATATCCCGGATCCCGGTGGAAATTATTGGTCTAAAAGATGGATTGTCGGCAAGTGTTGCCCCTGAAGCTGTTGATATCATCTTCTCAGGTCCCCTGCCCTTGTTAGATGCCCTAAAGGCATCAGATATTCAGGTTACTGTTGACCTGAATAACTATCTGCCCGGAACGTATCAGGTTGAACCGATTGTGGTTGTCACATCTGAAGAAATAAAAATTGAATCGATTCTGCCTGAAACCATAGAAGTTATGATACAATCCAGCGTTCCAACTCCCACACCTTGAGAGAATTATAATGAGAAAAAATGTAGTCGCTCTGGTCGGTAGGCCAAATGTTGGCAAGAGCACATTATTCAACCGACTGGTAGGCGAGCCCCTTGCAATAGTTGATAATACTCCGGGTACTACCCGTGATCGCATTCTAGCTGAAGGCGAATGGCTAAATAACACTTTTGATTTAATCGATACGGGTGGTATAGATCCATCATCTTCTTCCGGGGGGAAAGATCCCCTATCCATTGGGTCTGCCGATTTTATCCAGGAAATAAAAACACAGGCAATGATCGCGGTGGAAGAAGCAGATGTAGTTCTTTTCATCACAGATGCTTCGAGTGGAGTTACCCCCGCTGATCTTGAGGTAGCCAGCCTGCTCAGAAAATCTCAGAAAGTGATTGATGGGAATAAAACCCCTCCCATTCTACTTGTCGTAAACAAGGCAGACAGCTTCAGAACACGCGAAGCGGCAAACGAATTCTATGAACTTGGGATGGGTGAACCATACCCCATTTCTGCGCTGCATGGTACAGGTACAGGTGATCTACTGGATGCGTTAGTTGCGGCATTCCCGCATGACGTTGAAGAAGAAGAGGATGAGTCCGTTAAGATCGCAATTGTTGGTAAGCCGAATGTCGGAAAATCCAGCTTATTGAATAAGCTGGCAGGTTCCGAGCGATCCATTGTCAGCCCCATCGCTGGGACAACCCGGGATGCCATAGATACGAAACTTGATATTGATGGGACTCCAGTCACGCTAATTGATACTGCGGGTATCCGCAGACGCGGGAAGATCATCCCGGGTGTTGAAAAGTACAGCGTGATCCGATCCCTACGCGCAATCGAACGCGCCGATGTTTCATTACTGTTAATCGATGCTGTGGATGGCATTTCCGCGCAGGACGCCCATATTGCCGGATTTATTCTGGATGCCTGGAAAAGTGTTGTCGTGGTGGTTAATAAATGGGATGCGATCGAAAAAGACACGAATACGATCAATGAGTATACGGATTACATCAGGCGTGAATTAAACTTTCTGGATTATGTTCCCATCCTGTTTATCTCGGCATTAACTGGAAAAAATGTAGATAAAGTACTTCCACTCGGGCTGCGTGTACAGGAAGAACGATTGGTACGATTGAGTACATCCCAGATAAATCAGATTATTCAGAAAGCTCAGGATACTCACCCTTCACCGGGTCACGCTGGCAGAAATATGCGCATGTATTACGGCACCCAGGTGCGAAGCGATCCACCGACATTCATGATCTATGTGAATGACCCCAAACTAGCCCACTTTTCATATATTCGCTACCTTGAAAACCAAATGCGAAAAAATTACAGTTTCCTGGGCACACCAATCCGTTTTGTGCTGAAACCTCGCCGGTAATCGCAGCCTCACCTGATGTTTTTGGTTTTATAATACTGGACAGGTATATATGGAATGAACGAAACACTCACAGAAGATCTTCAACCTGTAGATGATTATCCGGCGCAGAAGAATAAGAACAATACGCGCCGATTGATAATTGACATCGCAGAAACTGTGCTCCTGGCACTAGTTTTCTATTTTGCAATTGATGCGGTATCCGCGCGGGTCCGTGTAAAAAATGTAAGCATGCAACCTACCCTCTATGAAGGGGAATTTCTCCTGGTAAATAAACTCGCGTATAAGTTCAGCCCGCCTCAAACAGGAGATATTGTAGTTTTCCACGCTCCACCAGAACCGGGTGAGGATTTTATCAAACGGATTATTGGCACCCCCGGGGACTCTGTCTCGATAAACGAAGGCAAGGTTTACGTTAACGGTATCAGGCTGGATGAACCATATATCGCTGATGTACCGCGTTATACAGGTGAATGGACCGTACCGGAGGAGCAGATATTTGTTTTAGGTGATAACCGCAATCAATCTTCCGATTCACATGTCTGGGGTTTTGTTACGATGGATGTGGTTGTTGGTAAAGCACTCCTGGTATATTATCCTTTTGATAAAATTGCCTTGTTGGATCATCCAGATACTGTCATGGCAAGTCCGTCAAATTAATTAAAATTTTCTGGCTGCCAACTAATTAATTGAGTACAATACATTCAATGAAATCATTTGATACACCTAACCCATCCATGCCCTGCCGGGAATGCGCTGCTGGTTTGATGAGAAAAACCAGCGTGACCTATTTCACCTGGCTTGGTCAGGAATTAATTACAGTTCTAAATTTTCCCGCGTGGGTTTGCGATGTATGCGGTAAACGTGTATATGACCAGGATGCGGAGAATTGGTTAAACGCATTGCTGAAACCGGATGCCGGAAAGACTACCATCAAACCAAAAAAGACTCGCGGAAAACCTTCTCGAAAGACTCAACCGCCAGTCACCGATCCAAAAATTACATCATAGGAAAATCACCCCATTTATTCAAAATGAGGTGATTTTTGCGTTAATAATTCATTGTTTTCATGGCGAAATAAAACATTCCCATTTTTTTATTTGACGCAATATTAATGGCATGCTATGATG
>CAZRKL010000133.1:0-6841 GCA_964600595.1 uncultured Leptolinea sp. | reverse complement strand
GCATTTCAGGCAGTTGCGCGGGTTCCATCATCTGACCCAGAGAACCATCTGTAAGCACAACCGCGATTGCCCGGTATTTTTCAGCCAGGTCAAAAGCCAGCTCAGTTAAATCAATGGATTCCTGAACACTGGCAGGTGCGAGAACAATGGCGTGGAAATCACCATGTCCACCACCATGTACGATCTGGTTGTAATCCGCCTGGGCAGGAGCGATATTACCCAGCCCGGGTCCGCCACGCATCACATCCACCAGCACCATGGGTACTTCGGTACCAGCGATGTATGACAAGCCTTCCATCATCAGGCTGATACCGGGAGAGGAAGAAGATGTCATCACACGCGCTCCGGTGCAGGCTGCACCATACACCATATTGATGGCGCCCAATTCGCTCTCCGCCTGTACAAAGGCGCGACCCAGTTCAGGCATTCGTGCAGAGAGATGTTCAAGTAACTCAGTTTGCGGGGTGATTGGGTAGCCATAGTAAGCTTCCAAACCCACCCTGATTGCCGCTTCTGCTACCGCGACATTGCCTTTGAGTAATTCCCTGCTCATACGTTCCCCTCCGATGGAGCTGGTTTTGGATTTACTTCCCGGTAAACGGTAATCGCCGCTTCTGGGCAGACTATGGCGCAGATACCGCATCCGGTGCAACCGATTGCCTTTAATTCAGCGGGGTGATAACCTTTGGCGGTCATACGTTCCACCGCCAGTTCCAGAACATCCTGCGGGCATGATACAACACACAGCTCGCAGCCTTTACAGTATTGTTCGTCGACTACGATCCGTCCCTTTGGGGGCATTCAAACCTCCATCACTAATTTGGATAAAAACGGGTGACTTTCCTCATTATACCATCAGCAAAATATGAAGCAAATTGCCGTACAGCACTGAGCATTCAGACGTTTATCTTAAATAATTATCATTGGCTCAATTGCAGGCAGAAGATATAATAAGGGGATTCTCATTATAAAATTACTGGATAGCATGATGATACCCTCACACATTATTGGATCTTTCTTCGCAATTGCATCAGCATTCTCCTGGGGAGGAGGAGATTTCTTTGGCGGGATGGCAATGCAAAAGGGCAAAAAGTTCCAGGCATTGGTCATCGCCATGATCTCCGGCATCATCGTGCTGGCATTCGTCGTGCTGGTTTCAAAGGAGAAATTTCCACCTTTAAATGTCATAATCTTCCCGATTCTTGCCGGTTCCTTCGGTTCACTTGGACTGGGAGCTTTGTACTATGCGTTATCCGAAAACCACTCCGCCATAGTTGCCCCTACGTCAGCTGTCATCTCAGTGGCAATACCAGTTATTTACAATGTGTTCATTGGAGGGCTGCCTCCTACAACTGCCCTGATCGGCTTTGCGATTGCCTTGATCAGTATCTGGCTGGTTTCACAAACAGATAATGGCGGTGTGCCGTTATCCAAAAAAGGGTTGGCGCTTACATTGGGGTCGGGTATTGGGCTTGGATTTTTCTATATATTTATGAGCCAGACTCCCAAAGGGTATGTTTTTTCACCCCTGATCTGCTCCCGGTCTGCCGCACTAACTGTAACCTTGATCATCTTCCTGATCAGCCGTGATGGGTTCAAAGGCTCTTTATCGAACCCGATTGCCATACTTTCAGGCGTATTGGATGCGGGAGGGAACGCCCTCTATATGCTTGCCCGGCAATATACCCGCGAAGATATTGCTGTTGTACTTAGTTCTGTTTACCCTGCCATCAACGTGGTACTCGCATGGCTGATTGTAAAAGAAGCCATATCCAAAAAACAGTGGCTGGGTGTTGTGTTGTGCGTCGTAGCGGTGGGATTGATTTCCATCTAAAGCATAATCCTGGATAGACTGACCCGTATGAAGACCAATCTTACCCGAACCCAGATATGGATCTTGGCGATTCGCCCACGCACCTTACCTGTATCCACTGCCGGAGTCGTAATGGGAACCGCCCTGGCCTGGATGCATGACGGTATTCAACTTCTGCCCGCTCTGGCGGCTCTGGGTGTGGGTATACTCCTACAGATAGCCAGTAATCTGGCTAATGATGTTTTTGACTACCAGCACGGCACGGACACACCCGACCGAATGGGTCCCACACGGGTCACGCAGGCAGGCTATCTAACACCAAAGCAGGTAAAAACCGGATTGGCTATTGTAATAGCGATGGCAGGAATGCTGGGTATCTACCTGGCATTCGTCGCGGGGTGGGAAGTTCTGCTAATCGGTGCTGCCGCAATTCTGGCGGCGATCTTCTATACCGCTGGTCCATATCCACTGGGATACCACGGCTTTGGCGACCTTTTTGTTTTCCTGTTCTTCGGTCTGGCAGCGGTGAATGGCACATATTATGTTCAAACCGGCACGCTGCACCCGGCAGTCTGGACGATGTCGGTTGCCATTGGATTGCTGGTGGTCAACCTGCTGGTTGTGAATAACCTGCGAGACATCCCCACAGACAGCCGTGGTGGAAAGAATACCCTGGCAGTAAAACTCGGGGCAGTGAATACAATGCGGCTCTATTCAATCTGGTGGTTGATCGCCTATCTGCTCATCCCGGTATCAATATTCCTCGGCTGGGTACCGGCTTGGGCGTTTCTCACCTGGCTGAGTCTGCCACGGCAGTTGAAACTTGACCGGCAGGTCAGAGACTGCACCGGAAAAGCGCTTAACCCTGTACTGGCAGGTACCAGCCAGCAGGCATTATTCTTTGCGATCTTATTTACTTTAGGAATAATCTTATTTAAGTTGCTGGGTTAGTTCGCAGCCAACCACGGGCATAATCTTTTCTCCAACCAATCCACACTGAAATATAATCCCAAACCCAGCAGACTCATCGCAACAACACCCGCGTACATGGCGGGGTAGTTCAGCAAGGTACTGCCCTGAAAGTAAATATAGTAGCCCAACCCCAGGCGGGTCGCAAATAATTCTGCCACATACAATACCGCAACAGCTGTGCCAACCGACTGACGTAAAGCGGTCAGGATGGCAGGCAGGCTTGCGGGGAGATAAACAAACCTGAATAAAGCCCTTCTACCCGCACCCAGACTGCGCAGACTCTGGATCAATTGCTGTGGAATGGTAGCTGCCTGATCCCGCACCAGGACCAATATTTGAAAGAATAAGATGAGGAAGATAAGTGCCACTTTGGATGTGTCACCCACCCCCAAAAAGAGCATCAGGATGGTCAATAAGACCACCTTCGGTATGGGATACAGCAGATAGATGAATGGTGAGAAGATGCGGTTCAATTTCTGTGACTGCCCGATCATTAATCCAGCTGGTGCAGCGAGGAAGACAGACAACAACATACCAATCGTTACCCGCCAGAGGCTGGCGGCAAAGTGCAACGGAAGGTCTCCCCTTAACTCTGTAACTAGAACGCCCAAAACTTTTAAGGGGGGTGGCAGGATGGGTATGCGTACCAGCATGGCAATTGCCTGCCAGGCAGCAACCAGGATTATGAACGCAGCAGCGATATGGCGCTTTTTCATGATTTTTCCATTTCCTGCTGCAATCGGAAATAGAGTGAATCTGCAGGTCGGGATTCACGCATTGAAAAGCCTGCCGGATCAGGATTGTCGATAATCACCGGCAGCCGGTTGGGCGGTTGATGCAGAACAAGTATCTTTTCGCCCAGATCAGCAGCTTCCTCAATGGAATGCGTTACGATAATCATCGTGATACCATTTTCACGACATAAATCAAGAGTTAGTCTTTGCAGATCGGTCCTGGTCATAACATCCAGAGAAGAGAAAGGCTCATCCATCAGCAACAGATCAGGTTCGATGGTCAATGTTCGGGCAATGGCTGTGCGCTGGCGCTGCCCGCCAGAAATCTGAGAGGGGTACTTGCCAGCGATATTCATAATTCCCAGCCGTTCCAGCCATACATCCACCCCGCGTAAATCAGATTTCACCAGAGGTGCGTGCGTGCCATCGGGTCCATAGAAAGACCTGACCTTTAAACCCAGGCTGGCATTTTCTCTGACTGTCGCCCAGGGCAGCAATCCGTAGTCTTGAAGGATCAATCCTGTTGACGGACGCGGACGCATCAATTGCTCACCAAGGATGGAAATTGTACCTGAATCAGGTTGGCGTAAACCCGCCAGCAGGTACAACAGGGTCGTTTTTCCACACCCGGAAGGACCCAATACTGCCCAGGCTTCCCCCTTATTTACACGCCAGGAAAAGCCCTCAAACAATGAGGGCTGATTGGGGTATGCGTAACTAAGTGATTCAATGTCGAGCATGGTTATTAATGGGTTGGCAGCTATTTTGGCAAAAACGTATCAGTCACTGATTCTTCAAATGAGACACTTTCTGTAATCAAACCGCGGCTCTGCGCCCATTCCAGGGCATCATTCCATTCGATGCCTGAGGGTATTGCAGCCGGAGGATATGGCGGAGCGCTATAAGTAGCCAGAAGAGGTTCAGGAACGAGTTTTTGCTCACTCAAAATATCATTGAAATTTTGTGGATTGTTGTTAATTAATATTACTGCTTCATCAATTGCCTGCAGAAAAGCTCGAGCCGCCTCAGGATTCTTCTCGAGAAAACTTGAACGGAATGTGTATACACTAAAACCGTAATGCGGATAATCAGCATCGCTCAATATTACTTTAGCACCCTGGGAGATGGAAAGAGCCGCCAGTGGATCTGGCATCACTGCTGCCTTAAGATCCCCTGATGCCAGCAGAGCCATGCGATCGGGCATCTTCGGAACAGCGATAGTGCGAATCTCATCGGTTCCCAATCCCGCTTCTTCAAGTAACCGATAGGTGACGTATTCGATGATTGTCCCCTGGGAAACACCAATTTCAATACCTTTGAGTTGTTCAGCGGATGTAATACCTGATTGTTTGGATGCCAGGATAAAGAAATGGCCGGCGTTTTTGGAGGGGGTCAGTGCATAGCGCACTATCTTTACTGTGGGCGTTTCACGATTAAAAAAGAAAGTGGAGAGTGTCTCGTTGATCATTCCATCTGCCTGACCGGCAGCAATCAATTGGTCACGTTCAGGCGCAGATGCAACCGGCACCACTTCCACATCGATATTGTACTTTTCAAATATTCCTTGCGCATCAGCAACATAGACTGGCAGTGCATCAATAATTGGCAGCAATGCTAAACGGATTTTTACAGTCTGGGATGGTGTGGCTGTCTGCGGAGCACAGGAAGCAAGGCTCATCAAGATCACAGAAAAAAAGCAAATAATTGAAATGTACCGGCGCATATGCTCTCCTGGAATATTTATATCTTGATTATACAATAGCGAGACCTGAATTTTTCCATAATCAAAGTAGCAGCCAGGATTATCCAGAAACAACGCAAATAGATACAGTCGGTTTGGGTGGGTTGTTAAATAAATAGTGCCCCCAGGGGAATTCGAATCCCCGTTTTGGCCTTGAGAGGGCCACGTCCTGGGCCACTAGACGATGGGGGCGTGAGCGGGTGTAATTCTATCAAAAAAGGATGGATGTTACAAGGATAAGCGCATGCCCGTACTATTTGACAGTTATTTGCACCTTGAACTCCTCCAATGGCGGCACATCCGGTTCAAAGGTGCGGTGATAAATCAGATTCAATTCTTCAGTTCCAACTGAATTTGCAATAAACCTGAAAATCTGCACTCCCGGAGCACCGACCAGGTCGCTTTCAGATTTATACTCCGGATCACCCTGTAAATCCAAAATCGAGGAATCTGGTTTGCCCCATTCCCAGGTGTACCCTGTTGTGATGTTGCCAGCAAGTGTGACTTCGATCACGTCACCTGTATTTATTTCAATTGTAGATCCAGCATCTTCTGCCAAAACTTTGATAACCTCACTTTTGGAAGAACAACCTCCCAGCAAGAAAACCATAACCATTATTATCGGAAGAGAAAAAATACATTTCCCAGACATAGATCCACCAACCTTTCTGCACAGTTTTCCGCATTCTCCAGATAAATCATACAAGAAATTCCAGTTTAATGAATTAGTCACATAGACTACCTAAATAAAACCGCATCAGCCTTCGAGAATACTACCCGGGATTTAACTGAGGAAGATACTGCCTAATAAATGACCCGCAAAGGGCAAATTAGACCACACCAACAAGGTGAACTGTGGTGTGAAAAGGAACACGCTGCAGTTTTATTCTTACTGAACCTTCAATTTGCTGACCTGATCGGGTCTAAAGTAGGATAGTCCCTGGTTTTTTTCTATTTTGTTTAATGCAACCAAAAATGTGTTGGTAAAGAAATTCATACTGGCTTCCTGTCCCAGGAATGCCATGTCCGCTTCGATCGTTTTATACTTACCACCTTCCCTTTTCATTGACCAACCTGCGATCCCGGCGATAAAGAGAAGGAAGGATAGAATAAATGCGATAATTGGAGCGGTGTTTCCTATATTTGAATTCGCACCACTCGCAAAGATAATTAGAATAATTCCAGCAAGAAGCACAATTATGCTGCCCACCAAACCAAAAATCATCATCATTGATCCATTTTTCCGTTTAGGTTCATCGTTCAAATAAGCGCAATTAAGACAAAGCCCTCCAAAGTGTTGAGCTAAATCTGTATATGTGATCTCGACCCTTTGAGTATTGTTAGGTAAAGTTGTAACATTTGATTTTATCGGGCGTGCAGAATAGTATTCAATTTCCTTGATTTGTGCTCCGCAATTTGGACATAAGCCATCCTGGTTTGTCCTTGGGGTGCAAATATCCATCTTTTTATTCATGATGTACTCCTATTCAGGCTGTATGGGATGAATAACGTTTTCGCATAATCAGGTAAATCTGCAAATCAAACAATGAGAGAATTATATTATCGGATGAAGCGTTTTGG
>CAZRKL010000132.1:1446-6869 GCA_964600595.1 uncultured Leptolinea sp. | reverse complement strand
GCAAATATCCCCAGCGCCAGGTCGGGTTTAGCTGGCAGATAAAAGTTCCGGATCGCGTGGTACACCTCAAATGCGCTGAGCCCCTGAAGTTCAGGATCGTAATCAGATCCATCTCCCCGCATGGAATACCCGTTGTCAGGATTTCTTGTATCTACCGGGTGTGCGAACGGTAAAACATCTGTTGGCGAATGCACCAGCCTCTGGCTGTGGATGGCTGCCAGGTGAAATGCCTCGTTCCATTCCGCATCCCCCGTCTCGATGTGGATATTATCATTTTCGAAAGATTTGATCTGGCGAACAATACCGGGCAGCCGCAAAGATTCACATGCGGCGGATGCTGCTTCCAGACTGAGCTTACGGCTGTCTTTGGCGCTGACAGCCCACCTGATATGAACCAGGCTGTCTGGTTGTATGCTTGTTTCTACCACCAGACCGGGTTGGGGCCGATTTACCTGTTTTGGCATACCTGCAACCACACATACCGGATGCAGGTTCTCTGTTTTGCCTGCGAGGATTAATCTGCCGTTCTCTTCCTGCACCGCGGTCTGCTCTCCGGGGGGGATGGGTACGAGGCGCATCAGTACCCCTGCTCTAAGCCTCTTCTCCCGATTGCTTTTTGACAGGATGGAAAACTGCCCTGCCAGTGTGTGTGAATCTGGAACTGTGAGGGTAATTACAACGTTAATATCATTAAACAAATTGACCCGGTACTTAACCAAATTGGGTAAATGAGTTTCCAGAACCAACTCTGGAGGAGGATCACGAAACGGCGCGTTATTTGCATCCAGAATTACCGGTATAATTTGAACGCTCCTGGCGCGTAAGCCATAGGTGGTTTGGCAGCAAAAACCCAGGGGATACTGAATGTTCGGTGCAATCTCCCAGATATGATCGTTACAAAAATCTGTAACTGAATACTGGGAGTCGGATGATATAACTGGATGAAACGCTAATTGAAAACCTGATTCCCTG
Organism: uncultured Leptolinea sp.; assembly: GCA_964600595.1. Taxonomy (GTDB): domain Bacteria; phylum Chloroflexota; class Anaerolineae; order Anaerolineales; family Anaerolineaceae; genus DAIOEK01. The sequence continues at coordinate 5,897 of CAZRKL010000132.1, read as the reverse complement.
TTAGGCATGTATTCATTTTAAGGGTGAGTGAGGAACGGGTCAAAGGTTTTATGGATTTTTAAGGTGAGAAGATGACGTTACCTGAATTTGAGGAATTTGATCAGACAAAAAAAGATAATGCAGAAAATGGTGATTCGCGTGAGCGGTTTCGAAAGCTGATCACCTCTGAAGAAATGAGTTTTTCTCTTGAATTGGGAGAGACAATTGCGGATCCCAATTCCACGCTGGATTTATCTGATCTTATGCCAGAGGCACCCGAAGGACATGCCGCGGCCACAGCGGAAGCGGGTGCAGGTATTCAAAATCCTGATCCATCCAACTCAGAGTCGATTTTGCCGCCTTCTGCTCCTGAAAATCTTTTAACCAAACCTCAACCATTTATGCCAAATGCAGATCTCATTCCTCCAGCGCCTCCGGTCAGAGGAGATACACCTCCCAGACGATTACCCAATCCACCACCACCAATCTCGCTAACGCCAACCCCGAACTTAACCAAACCAGCGGTCGATAAATCCGGCATGCCGCTCCCCAGGCGGGTTGAAGAAATTGATGTAAATGCGACCCGGGTGATCCCGGTAAAGCGCAATCTTCCTACCTCAGGCAGTACACCCGTTACACCTGGCAGACCAAATGGACAGACGCCGACTGTTAGATCGAATCAATTTCCATCAGATTCCATCCCTGTTCGGCCCCTATCAGATAGCCAGCCCGGCCCCACGATCCGTTCAGGATCAGGAGGTGGCGGACCATCTGGAAACCGACCGCCGCGAAAACCGGGTGGAGCATCTTTTAATTGGGGGGGATGTTTGGTCAAAGGATTTGTTGGGCTGCTTTTTTCCATTATCCTGATTTTTGTCGGGATTGGTTCCTTTATGGTCTTTGAGTACTTCCGCATTGCCCGTGGTCTACCTGATTATAGCGATCTGCGGTCTCACACCTCCCAGTTTGAAACCACCCGTATCCTGGACCGGAATGGCGATATTTTATATGAGATTCTGGATCCCAACGCGGGCAGGCGAACTTATATTCCTCTCGAGAAAATTTCTCCTTATCTGGTCGCTGCCACGATTGCCACAGAAGACAAAGAGTACTACCAGCACCCTGGTTTCGACCCAATCGCGATATCACGCGCGATGTGGCAGAACTACACCAGCGGGGAGATAGAATCGGGTGCCTCGACTATCACTCAGCAGCTCGCGCGCACGCTGCTCTTCTCTCCAGAAGAGCGGTATGAACAATCCATCCAGCGGAAAACCCGCGAAATTGTTCTTGCCGCTGAAATTACCCGTAAGTACTCCAAGGATGAGATTCTTGAGATGTACTTGAATGAAAACAACTACGGTAACCTTGCCTATGGCGTGGAGGCTGCTGCGGAGACATACTTCAACACATCAGCCGATAAATTGAACCTGGCTCAATCCGCTTTTCTGGCTGGAATTCCGCAGACTCCCGCGGTGTACGACATCTATACCAACCGCGAAGCAACCATAAACAGGTTAAAACAGGTTCTGCTGCTCATGCTTGAGTTGAGTGGTGAAGAAGATTGTATTGAAGTGAGCAACAATGCGCAGCCGGTTTGTGTTTCACAGGCAGATGTGCTGGCTGCCCTGGATGAGATTACCGGTTACGAATTTAAACCGGTCGAATTTGAGATGAAACATCCTCACTGGGTAAATTACATCCGCACTTTGCTGGAAGAAAAGTATGACCCGCAAACGATCTTCCGTTCCGGCTTTACCGTGTACACAACGTTAGACCCGGAGCTGCAGGAAAAAGCGGAAGAAGTAGTCCGCGCTCAGGTGGATGCCCTCGCAGATCGCGATGTTCAGGATGGCGCGCTTGTGGCCATTCAACCCGAGACAGGTGAGATACTCGCCATGGTCGGTTCTGCCGATTTTTATAATGAAGACATATCCGGGCAGGTGAATATGGCGGTCAGCCCCCGGCAGCCGGGCTCTTCCATTAAGCCGCTCACGTATGTTGCCGCCTTCGAAAAGGGCTGGACTCCCTCCACGCTCATCTGGGATGTTGCTTCTGAGTTTCCACCTTCAGGAAATCCGGATGATCCCCGCGACCCATACAAACCCGTTAACTATGACGGCAAATTCCACGGTCCGGTGCTGCTGCGTGACGCGCTTGCCAACTCATATAATGTGCCTGCGGTGAAAGCTTTGAATTTTGTTGGGATATATGACAACCCTGAAACCCCGCAGAAAGAGGGTTTGGTCGAATTTGCCCGCCGCATGGGCATTGAATCCCTGAATCGGGATGATTATGGACTCTCCCTCACCCTCGGTGGTGGAGAGGTTACCCTGCTGGAACTTACCCGTGCTTTTTCTATATTTGCCAATAACGGAAGCATGGTTCCTTCTGTGGCGATCACAAAAATTACCGATTTTCAGGGTAACTTAGTATTCGAGCATACACCCGAACCGGGTCATCAGGTGATCCGCGCGGAACATGCATACCTGATCTCATCCATCCTTTCAGATAAAAAAGCTCGCGTCCCCATGTTTGGTGAGAATCCAGTGATTAACCTGCCCTTCACGGCTGCTGTTAAAACCGGAACAACCAATGACTTCCGAGACAACTGGACTGTGGGTTACACCCCCGATCTGGCAATTGGCGCCTGGGTTGGGAATGCAGACTACACACCCATGCAAAACACGACCGGGTTGACCGGCGCAGCGCCCATCTGGGCGGAAATGATGCAGTACGGAATCGAAAAACTTACCGGCAATGATCCATCCCGTTTTGCCAAACCCGGTGGAATTATTGAGCGAGAAATATGCGCCATCAGCGGTACGGAGCCATCAAAATCATGTCCCGACACTGAAGATGAAATTTTCGCTGCCGATCAACCGCCTCTGCCCAAAGAACAGGACCTCTGGCAGGTAATACCCATAGACACCTGGACAGGGTATCGAGCTTCGGATGCCTGTTCTGATTTCACCGATGAAATCGCCACCATCAATATCAGCGACTCATCCGCCCGTAAGTGGATCCGCCAGACAGATGAAGGTGCTTCCTGGGCGAAGAAGATGAAGTTCAAAAAGCCTTATACGTTTACGCCTTCCAGAACTTGTTCAAAGGATGATCCACAGCCAACCCTGCGTTTTGTGGGGCTGTCAGAAAACATGCGTATAGATGAATCGCCCTTGGAGATTGAAATTCAAGCGTATGGGGATGATTATAAAAATGTGAGTCTATCCTATGGTTTGGGCCGCGATCCCGATAAATGGATCACTCTGGTCAAGGAAGATTCTGCAGAATACGAACGCACTGACCGCATTTACACCTGGGATCTCGATGAACTCCCCGCGGGCGTAGTTTCGCTGAAGCTCTATATGGTAAGCAAGTCAGGTGGTTACGCGGAGAAGATCATCACTTTGAATTTACAGGTGCCGACGCCCACCCCGACTGCCACACCCACCGCGACAGCAACGCCTACGGTGACAGAAACACCCACACCGACATTAACGCCGACGCCCACGAATACATCTGAACCTACAGCAGTGCCGACTGATACAGAAGAGCCGCCGACACTAGAGCCCACTGTACCAACGCCTTAGGCTTGGTTACAGCAATACCATCTGCATGGGTTGATATTCGGGTGGATCATTATCCAATAACAGATCAAAACTATCTCGCGTCAGCATGGGGTTATCCATCAAGCGGGTGACATGTCTGAATTTAAGCAGGTGCCACTCATCCAGCATTTCTGCCAGCCAGGGATTGTTTTTCTTTTTGTAAACTATTAAATTCGATCGGCTGCCGGGGATGACCAGAACCCGGTTCGGTGCCGTACCATCATCCCTGGCGAGTAGTTCGGTAAACTTCGAGTGGGTGACGATGATGAAGCGATATTGAAGCTGCTTGTCAGACGGATTCACCCATTCCAACAGATTCTCGCGATGGATAACCTCCATCTCCATTTGCCTGCCCAGTTTTGCCAGCATACCGCGGATGGTCTTCTGATCCAGATCGCGGAGGGATGGATGCTCATTCACCCGGATCAACCAGCGGTTGGGTATGTTCGCATCTTCCTCAGCGTAGGAACTGAGAATATGCATCAGCAGATCGCGGATGGGGGAGAAGATCGGCTTGATCTCCCGGTGCAGTCTCTCTTCGAGCTGCTCAAATTGCACACTTTCTCCGTTGGAAAGGACTTTCACCACAAATTCTTCAATCCGGTCCATCTGGCTGGTCATTCCACTGGAAATGTTTTTCAGCATCCAGCTTCCGCTTTCCAGGGTCTGTTCCCCTGAACCGAAGTGCCTGAAGTATGTCGGGTTCGAAAATGCTGCTCTTACCTGACCCAGCAGAGTCGTAACCGGAATGTTTTCAGGTGAGCACGAATTCTTATTAATTCCTAGAACAGCAGCGGTGGATATCTCCAGGTAGTCAGCGGGTTCACCTTTTTCACGCAGATACCTGGTCACAGCGGATTG
>CAZRKL010000132.1:0-1346 GCA_964600595.1 uncultured Leptolinea sp. | reverse complement strand
CTGCGCCGGTTGATGACGTTGCTGATGCGGCTGGCTTCATCCCTGCCGAACAACCAGGCTGACCAAATGGCAGATAGGGTCCAGAAGGCATGCTGGGGTCGTGGAAGCACGGTGAGGATGGCTTGCATATCAACCGGGATGGTCTCATCTGCCAGCTCCCGAATCCTTCCCCGGTACAGGCAGATACCCGGTTTATCTGGCAACTCGGGGAAGATGGTTAATGGAACCGGGCTGGTTCTTTGCTGCCAGTAGATCACACTTTGCTCGAAGGATTTCCACAGGTTGTGCTCATGAAACCTGACCGGTACCAAAAACTGGCGCGGACGCGGTAGCGAATGCCCGATCTGATGGATGGGTGTCGCGTCATCCAGCACATCCAGCAGGATGCCCGAGATTATCTGTTTCTCCCGCGGTGCTAAATTGAGAGTCTGGAATTTATTAATTAAGGTGAACACAAAATACAATGCCCGCTGCAGATGGCTGCCAACGACTTCCTCCGCCTCATCACGGATGGGATCTCCTTTGGCGGCGATCTTCTCCACTGCCCAGGCAGCCGGCAGGTTGTTCTGGGTGGCAATGCCAAGTGAGATGGAATCAATGTCATCCCAGGCAAATTCGCCTTTTGTCCCGCAATTGGGGCAATCCAGCAAGGTGGCAAAGGGGGTGGCTGAGCCTTTTTCCCATAAGTACGCGTCTGCCGGTAAGGTGATGCCGCAGCTGCGGCATCGGCTCTCGTATAACTTCTGCAACACAATTTCAAGCCGTTGGTTCCCTTTAAGGGCGCCTGCCATGATTGCCGCGCAGCGAACCACTTCATCCTGGCTGGGTGGATTTGCCTGTAATTCCAGCAGCAGGTTCAGAATGGGATTGTTCTGGCAGACCAGCACCTTGTATCCCGATTGCGCCAGTTCCATATCCAGGCAGGGAGATAACCCGAAAGGATCGAATATCCAACCCCCACCGGGCAGGTTGAAATTTGCCAGCCGGGTGACCATGCCGCGCGGGAGGACGGGGAGGTACCTGTCCAGCGGAATGCGGCGCGGAGGTGCATCTCCCATCTGGTAGGCAGACAGGATATTCCCATAAGCTTCGGTAAACTCACGCGGCGCTGTTGTCATCTTGCTTGCGCTCCGCAAAGAGGTTGCGTGATGTATCTTTAGAGTTCTCTTTGAAGAATCACTCCCTCATAGGCTTCGAGCGTTATCAGGTTTTGAACCGTCTCCGGTTTCCGTCCGCCGGTGGATAATGCTACCGTGAATGTCTGATCCGCTGGTAATGGAACACTGGCTGTACCCGAGCTGAAGTTCATGACGACCAGATATTCTTCCTGCTGGTAGGTCCGGCGG
>CAZRKL010000131.1:0-6965 GCA_964600595.1 uncultured Leptolinea sp. | reverse complement strand
CTCTTCAGGTTGACCATGCCAAAGCGGAAATCCTGATCGTAGCGGCCAAAAGCCTGATCGTTCAGATCGATGTGGAAGAGTTTGCCCGCATCCAACGCCTGGGCAACGGAGTGGGTGAAGTTTAATCCCGCCATGTGCTCGTGCGCCACCTCGGGGTTGACACCTACCATCTCAGGATGGTCGAGTGTGGCGATGAAGCCCAGCATGTGCCCGGTGGTGGCGTTGTAGATATCGCCACGCGGTTCGTTGGGTTTGGCTTCAAGGGCAAATTTCATGCCGTATTTTTTATCGGTGACGTATTCGCACAGGAAGTTCATAGCTTCACGGTTGCGCTTTATTGCAGAAATCGGATCTTTGGACGCATCGGTTTCTGTTCCCTCTCGACCACCCCAGAAAACAAAAATCTTCGCGCCGAATTCAGCGCCCAGATCAATGGCGTTCATCGTCTTCTGGAGGGCGTATGCCCGCACTTTGGGGTCATTGGCAGTAAACGCGCCGTCTTTGAAAGCCGGATCATAGAACAAGTTGGTGGTTGCCATCGGGACAACCAGACCGGTTTCCTTCAGTGCCTTTTTAAAATCACTCACGATCCGGTCGCGCTCAGCCGAAGTAGCGTCTATGGGCACCAGATCGTTATCATGGAAGTTCACTCCATACGCGCCAGCTTCAGCCAGCAGGTGAACCAGTTCCACGGGGGTTTTCGAATCGCGAACCGGCGCACCAAAAGGATCGCGTCCGGTGCTGCCCACAGTCCATAAACCAAATGTGAATTTATCTTCGGGTTTGGGTTGAAAATTTTTCATTATGCAACACTCCTTCTTAACCTTTAATTGCTCCAGCGGTGAGACCGGAGACGATTTGCTTTTCTGCAAAGAGATAGAAAATTAATGTCGGGATGGAAGACAAAGCAACAAATGCTGAAACCAGCGCGAGATCCTGTCCGTATTGTCCCTGGAACTGCATTGTTCCGAGAGGCAAAGTCCACAACTCATTACTGTTTAATACCACCAGCGGCACGAGTAAATCATTCCAACTGACAATCATAACCAGGGCGGCGACTGCAGCCAGCGCCGGTTTGACCAGAGGCAGCATAATACGCCAGAAGAAATCAAAATTGGTACAGCCGTCCATATAGGCGGCATCCTGCAGTTCGCGTGGCACAGAAGTAAAGAAACCTTCGAGGATCACAATATTGCCGGATAACTGGAAAGCGATCTGGATAAGGATCACCCCCATAAGGCTGTCAATCATATTCAGTCCCATCTGATCCAGCTGGCGGAGGACAAAATAGACCGGCAGGATTGCCACATTGATGGGGAACATCAAACCAACGGTGAACAGGTTATAGAATAAATTCTTCCCGCGGAATTCCATCCGCGCGAACACGAAAGACACCAGTGAACAGATAATCACTGTGCCCGCCGTCGTCGCGATCATCACGATTAAGCTGTTCTTCATCATCCCCCAGAAGCTGGGGGTACTCAGAATACCAATGACATTCTCCCAGTGGGGAGGATTTGGCAGGGCATAAGGTTGGGAGTACATCTGCCCGGTGGTTTTGACCGCGCCGAACATCAAGATTACGATGGGCACAAAAATGAGAATAGTAGCAATAACCAGTATGAGATACTGAAAAAATCTGGGAACCGCTTTTTTCATCCAGCGAGGTGTTGGAATTACATCCAGCATCAGAAATTCCTTTCTATAAACCGGTAAGATAATCAGGCTTACGGGTCAACTGCCTGTAAACCAGCGAGAAGATGAGGCAAACAATGAACATGATGATGGCTACGGCAGCTCCATACCCGAGCTGATACCTCACAAAACCAAAGCGGTACATATAGGTCGCCATCGTCTCACTGGCATTTACCGGTCCACCCCTTGTCATAACCCAGACCAGAATAAACTGTTGTATCGATCCAAGGACAGACATATAAACCGAGGTTTTGATCGTTCCACCCAGCAGAGGCAGAGTAATGAAGAAAAAATTCTGGAAAGCGTTCGCGCCGTCCATGCGGGCTGCTTCTTCAATTTCAGTGGGGATATTCTGCAAACCGGTAAGGTACAACAGCATATGGAAACCAAAGAACTTCCAGGTTAGGGTTATGAACACTGCGAACAAAACAATGTTCATATCAGCCAGCCAGTTTACCGGTTTCATCCCCAGGAAGAGCAGAATCCCATTCAGGAGACCGCGGTCAGGATCGGGATTGTAAAGGAGCATCCACATGATGCCTGTGTTTACTTCTGACAAAACATAGGGCAGGAAAAAGATCATGCGAAAGACAGCGCGACCCGGCAGGTTTCGCCCAACCATGACGGCCAGCATCATCGCCAGCGGCAACTGCAAAGCCAGTGAACAAACAATTATGAAAATGACATTTTTAATGGATTTGATGAAAACTTCGTCTGCAAAAATCCTTCTGTAATTCTCCAGACCAATATTATCGATCGCCGGACCCAGACCTTTCCAATCAAAAGTACTGTAATACAAAGAGCGAAAGATCGGGTAAATAACAAAAAGAAGAAAAAGAATAAGTGCTGGTAAAAGAAACAGGAAAATGACCACCCAATCCTGACGCGGACTGCGGGGGGAACCTGCACGGGATGCCTGAACGGATTTAGAAGACTCTGGAAGTGACTGCATGAATAGTCGCTTTCTATGTACTACCAATACCCGGAAAGCAAACCTACCGAATACTGTTCAATAAGATGGTAAATACCGATTGTTCTTACGAGCAACAAAATGGATTTTTGAAGAACAGGTGCGGGATTGGTTTTTGTGCCAATCCGCGCACCTGTCGGCAATGTTACTGCTTACTGTGAAAGGAAGCCGGCTTCAATTTCTGCGCAGACTTCTTCAGGGGTAGCGGTACCAGCGTACAGCTTCTGGACTGCATCGTTGATGATGCCACCCATTGCTGCGGGTAGTACCTGATCGAAGTACAGTTGATAGAAGGTTGAATTGGCAACAGCCTGTGAAACCATAACCATGTTGGGATCAGCCAGTGCTACTTCAGCGCCCTTGGCTACGGGGATACCCGTATTGGAAGCAGCGATAACTTTCTGATTTTCGAGGCTGGTCAGATATTTCACAAATTCAATGGCTTCGGGTTCCGCGTCTTTACCGATGGCAAAACCGTTACCACCACCGACGATATCGGTAGCAAGGCCTGCACCACCCTCAACTGCGGGGAAGTTGAACATACCGAGGTTGGCAACGCCCTTGAGGTCAGCGCTGTTGGCAGCCTGAACGGAGGGGGACCACTGTCCACCGAGGAGCATGGCGGCTTTGCCATTACCGAAGGTAGCCTGCATTTCATCGTGGGTCGCGCCGAGGAAACCTTCCTGGAAGGGCTGCATATCGATGAGTCTCTTTAGTTCATAACCGGCTTTGACGAATGCTTCATCGGTGAATTTACCGGTGCGTGCATCGCCAGATGCGGCAGCGGCGCTGAAGGCTTCAGCTCCACCAACGCGGGCAACGAGGTATGACCATACGTGCATACCAGGCCATTTATCGCCTTCACCTACAGAAATGGGGGTGATTCCGGCATCTTTAAGTTTCTGAACATCGGTCAGGAACTCTTCCCAGGTAGCGGGCGGGGTATCGATTCCAGCCTGTGCAAAGAGGTCTTTGTTGTACCAGAAGGTAACAGCGCCCATATCCCAGGGAACGCCATAGTTCTTGCCATCAACCGCAAATGCGTCCAACGCGCCGAGGGTATTACCCCATTCGCCGCCATTAGCTTCGAGATCAGGAGTGATGTCTTTCAAAAGACCGGCATTAACCTGTTCGATCATGCCACCCTGGCCCCAGCTCTGGAAGATATCAGGTACTTCGCCAGACTGGAGAACGGTTGTGAGTTTAGTTTTAAAGGCTTCGTTCTCAAGAACGGTGATCTCGATTTTGACATTGGGGTTTGCTGCCATGAAATCATCAGCCATCTTCTGCCAATCAGAAAGGGCAGGATCTTTAGTGGAGATATGCCACCAGGTGATGACTACGGGTTCTGCGGCGGGTTCAGCCGGGGCAGCGGGTTCCGCGGGAGCGGCTGGTTCGGCGGGGGCAGCAGGTTCTGCAGGGGCAGCAGGTTCAGCCGGAGCTGGAGCTGCGGGGGTTGTGCACGCGGTTAATGCAAAAACGAGAATAAGCAAAACACTCAAAGGTTTAAAAAGCTTGCTGGTCATTACTCCTCCTATAGGAAGTTTCTAGGTTATACTAACGGCGTGGGGAGATTTTCTCCTCACGTATGTGCAGGTCTTCCTTCCTTCTGTCCAAGTTTGAAGCGGAGACCTGCTCTTTATTCCTGTAGCTTTCGATACTCACCTCCTTTCAAGACTCATTCATAACTATTAATATTTACCGGTAAACGGTGATTCTAAATTGCCCTGCAAGAATTACGTATCACCAGTTTTGTTTTCATCCGGTATGTGCTTTCATCAAGCGGCGGATGATTGATCAACTTGATCAGCATCCGGGTCGCCGTATAACCCATTTCAGAAATAAACTGATCCACCGTTGTGAGACCCATGTACTTAGATTCGGGAATGTTGTCGAAGCCGACCACAGACAGATCCCCGGGAATATTCAAGCCCAGCTCTTCTGCCACCTGATACACACCCATAGCGCTCTGGTCGTTGGAAGCAAAAATGGCTGTGGGTCTTTCAGGGAGCGACAGTAGTTCGCGGGCACACTTGATGGCGGTTTCGGTGGTGTAATCACCAGCCGCAATCAAATTATCATCCACAGGGATGCCGGCGTTTTCGAGACTATCCCGGTAGCCCCGCAATCGGCGGTTGGAGCTTTCAAGTTCTTCTCGCCCGCTGATAAAGCCAATGCGCCTGTGCCCCAGTGAGAGTAGATACGCCATTCCATCCACCACACCCTGGTAGTTGGTGGCATGCACCGATGGATATTGAGGATTGCTCATGACGGGATCGATGGAGACGATGGGCGCATTGGTGGAAAACTCGCTCGTAACCGGGGCGACAATGACAACGCCATCTGCGATGGAATTATTCAAAAGGGAAACATATTTGAGTTCGTGGCTTGCCCGTCCGCTTTTTTTGACATCACCGGTGGTGTAGACCAACAGGTCGAATTCCGATTCAGAGATGGCGCGGTTGACCCCCTTCATAATCTCAACCGCGTACGGGTAGGCAATATCGGGCATGATCAAACCAAGCAATCCTTTTTTAAAGCTGCGCATACTTCGGGCAGCCAGGTTGGAGGTGTAGCCCAGATCTTCGATTATGGCGAGGATGTGATCCTGGGTATCGCTGGCTACATCCACTTTACCGTTGAGCACCCGGGAAACCGTAGAAACCGATACACCCGCGGTTTTTGCGACATCTTGAATTGTCACAGATTGTTTTCGATTTCCCATCAGAGGTCCCGCCAAAGTGGTATAATTTCGGTAACGTTTCCGGTAACGTTTCCGGTATCGTTACCGTCATTATGGCATACCCGGCCAGAAAAGTCAACATGTTTTAAGAAAACCCACAAAAACAATTTGCCCCTGCCAGGAGGAACCATGTCCGAAAGAAATTCCCCATCAAAAAAAATCCAAGCCACGGTAAGAATCACCCGTTCCGATCAGACACCCTTACAGACCCAGGAAGTAATTCTTGCCCAGAAAGAGCATAAATTCCTGTTTGGCACCGCGGCATTTGACCTGCTGCCCCTGACAAACGGAGAATACAGCGGCGCGAATCTTGAAAAGGCGGAGGAGCGCGCTCACAAAATGCTGGCAATCTGTAACGCCGCTACATTGCCTTTTTACTGGGGGACTTTTGAACCTGAGCAGGGCAAACCGATCACAGAAAAAATGAAGAACGCCGCTGCCTGGGCAAAATCGCATGGAATGACCGTAAAAGGTCATCCGCTGTGCTGGCATACCCTCACCGCAGACTGGCTGTTGAAGATGAATAACACAGAAATACTGGATGCCCAGCTCAAAAGGATCCAGCGGGACGTGGCAGATTTTAAAGGAATGATTGATATGTGGGATGTGATCAATGAAGCGGTGATCATGCCCATTTTTGACAAATACGATAACGGCATCACCCGCCTTTGCAAAGAGAAGGGACGCATTGAAACCATCAAGGCGATGTTCGAAACCACCCGTGCAGTAAATCCCGGCGCGACACTGCTGATCAACGATTTTGAAACCTCGGTAGCATATGATATTTTGATCGAGGGTTGCCTGGCAGCGGGGATTAAATTCGATGTGATTGGCATCCAATCGCACATGCACCAGGGGTACTGGGGGGTGGAGAAAACGATGGAGATTTTGGACCGGTTTAGCCGTTTCAACCTGCCCATCCACTTTACCGAAACCACCATCATTTCTGGGCAGATCATGCCGCCAGAGATCATGGACCTGAACGACTACCAGGTCAGCGACTGGCCGTCTACACCAGAAGGGGAGGAACGCCAGGCTCTGGAAGTGGTCACGCATTACAAGACCCTGTTCAACCATCCGCTGGTGGAAGGCATCACCTGGTGGGATCTATCTGATGGACACTGGCTGAATGCTCCTGCAGGTCTGCTGCGCAAAGATGGCTCGAGCAAACCCGCTTACGAGGAGCTGCATAAATTGATCAAAGGGGAGTGGTGGGTGGCTCGCACCCGGCTGGCCACAGACGAGAACGGCTGTATCCATTTTAGCGGATACCCCGGGATGTATGAGATATCCATAGGAAACACTACCAGCTCATTCGATCTTTCCCAACCCAGCCAGGTGATTGAAGTCGCTTGAATGAAATTCGAAAATCAATAACCACATAATAGTGCGCGACTAATTACTAATATACCCTACGTCTATATATTGGCGATTTTTTCCAACTCAGCCATTGCAGCCTTGGCTGCCTCGCGAACCGGCCAGTGGAGGTCTTTCGCAGGAATATCTTCGTTCTCCAGGAGATCAATCATGCAATGGTCATTTTGCGAAACCCAGGAA
>CAZRKL010000130.1:0-6969 GCA_964600595.1 uncultured Leptolinea sp. | reverse complement strand
CCCAATCCATATCCACAGTAGATGAATTACTCCAGGCAGTGGTCAGGCTGACCCCAATGCTCGTCGGTGTGCGTGGATGCGCGCTCTTTCTCTGGGAGGAGACCCTGAACTCATTCTCGTTGGCTGGATATCATGGTTTTGAACTCAAAGTTCAGTCATCCAGTGAACAAAAATGGTTTTCACCTCAAGATGCTCCCGCGCTGGAAAGAATGCTCGTTGAAAAAGAGCCTGGAAAATTGAGTGATCTTAAAGTGGATATCCCATTTTTTACCGACATGAGCGAGGAAGAAGTTACCTCGCAGTACATTATGCTGCCGTTGCTTTCTCGCGGCGTGCTCATGGGCGCATGTCTGGTCTCATACCAATCCAATCGAACTTCGAGCATCGAGATGCCTGAAGACCAGCGCTTAGCCATTATCCAGGGGATAGCGCATCAGACGGCGATTGCAGTAGAAAACATACGCTTGCTCGAAAGCCAGCAACAAGAGACCTATATCTCCGCGGTACTCTTACAGGTAGCCCAGGCGGTAGTCAGTAATAATGATTTGAAGGATATCTTCGCGTCCATTGTTCAAATATCCCAGATTTTGGTAGGTTCACAGGCTTGTTTGATCTACTTGTGGGATGAAGATGATGGCAATTACTCGCTGGCACAGGCATCTGGCGTGAGCCAGAGATCAGAAGATATTTTACGAGGATCGAACATCACACCTGACCAGGCACGGATACTTGAGTATGTCATCACGAAAGATGCGTCGGTAACCATCCAAATTTCTGCTGAATCAGCCGATGATCCTTATGGTTGGCTGGATTTGGATCCAGATGAGCGGATTACAAAAGTAGGAGACAACCAGAGCATCCAACCAGTATTAATCGGTGTTCCATTGTCTGTAAAAGGTGAATCATTCGGGGTTATGCTGGTGGTTGATCCGGGTGAAGAAAAAGTATACTTCCAAAAACGGCTTGAGATTATCAAAGGCATCGCCCTTCAAACCTCGCTTGCAATCCAGAATGACCGTCTGCAAAAATCACAGGTTGCCCGTGAACGGCTGGAGCGCGAATTTCAACTTGCGCGTGAAATTCAAAGAACCTTTCTTCCCAGCGATTATCCCCAACCGGCTGGCTGGCAATTGGATGCCCGTTGGCGTCCGGCTCGGGATGTCGGTGGCGACTTTTTTGATATCTTCACTTTACATGGGCATAAGCTTGCCCTTGTCATAGCGGATGTATCCGATAAAGGGATCTCAGCTGCGCTCTATATGACTTTAACCCGCACATTAATCCGCACGGTTGCGCAACAGGAAAAAACACCCGGTGCAATTCTGGCACAGGTAAATGAACTTTTACTCAGAGATACACCCCATGGAATGTTCGTTACTGCTCTGTTGGGTATATTGGATGTGAGAACAGGTGAAATGATTTACGCCAATGCGGGGCATAACCTTCCCATCATCCGTAGAGATGCAAACAAAAAACTCGATATCTTATCCAAGGGTAGTATGCCTTTGGGCATTCTGGAAAAGGTAGTATTTGCAGATCAGCAGGTAGCATTGATGCCAGGTGATACATTATTGATGTATACAGATGGGATTACCGAGGCATACGCTGAGGCAGATATTTTCGGAGAAGAGCGGCTTCATCAGGCGGTACTAAAAACAGACCACCCGGACGCAGCTGTAATCCTGGACAGCATAGATGCAGATTTGATGGCGTTCAGGGGATCCAGCCAGCCTTCAGATGATGTTACAGCGCTCGCCCTTCATCGTAAGACTACCAGTACTAAATAAAAATAAAGCCCTGTTAATTTTCAGGGCTTTATTAGAAAATCACTTTTGATGGGAGTGTTGTTCCCCTATGGTGTGCAGCAAAGCGAGGTTGGGTTTTCCCATATGCGCTACTGGAAAACCGGATACAAGTACGACCTGCTGCCCTTCCTGGATGGGCGAGCGCGCGATCATGATCTCATCCACGGTTTGTATCATGCATTCCACCGAATCTGCGAATGGCACCAGGTAAGGAACCACACCCCAGTACAGGGACATTTCACGGTAGGCACGCTCTGAGGGCGTAAATGCCAAAATCAGCTCCCGTGGACGTTCTTTGGACATCAACAGCGCTGTCCTGCCCGAGTGGGTAAAAACAGCGATTGCAGACACATTGCGGTCATGCGCAAGCTCTTTGGCTGCGCGGGTCATGGCAACCGCATCTTCAGAAGTATCAATTTCCTTTTTGTCTTCTTCACACAGAGACCACTCATGATAGTTGATTTCTGCTTCACGGATAATTGAATCCATCATGCGGACGCTCTCAAGGGGGAATTTGCCACTTGCGGTTTCACCTGAAAGCATTACGGCATCTGTTCCATCAAAGATGGCATTGGCGACATCAGTTGCTTCCGCCCGTGTCGGGCGCGGATTGTGGATCATGGAATCCAACATCTGTGTCGCGGTAATCACCGGTTTAGAGTGATAATTGGCTGCCCGGATGATTTTCTTTTGAGCGATAGGCACCGCCGCCGGGGGCATCTCGACTCCGAGATCACCGCGGGCGACCATTACTCCATCAGCAACATCGATGATCGCTTCAAGGTTGTCCAGCGCTTCAGGTCTTTCTAATTTGGCAATTAATGGGATGGGTTTTTTGTCAGGCATCAATCGTATCATCTCATCCCGAACAGCCTGCACTTCTGCAGCGGTTCGCACGAATGAGATGGCGACCATGTCCACACCCTGTTGTAAGCCGAATGCCAAATCCTGTTTGTCTTTTTTGGTAAATCCAGGTACACCAGGATCCACCCCGGGGAGGTTGAAACCTTTTCTGGAGGTGAGAATACCGCCCAGGATTACCTCAACATAAATGCCATTTTCGTCTATGTTTTCAATTACAAATTCTATGTTTCCGTCATCGAGAAGCACTTTCCCGGTGGGCGAGAGTTTTTTCTGTAAACCAGGATACGGAATGGTGAAATGGGGAGTTCCGGGTTTGATCTCAGGAGGTGTATTTGTAAAATCAATCCTCAATCGGTCACCGGGAGCTATTTCAAGGGATCCACCGGCAATCTCTCCTATCCTTATCTTGGGTCCCTGTAAATCCTGTAAGATGGCAACAGGGATTGCCAATTCAGTTGCCAGGGCGCGGATGTTTCGAATATTATCAGCGTGCTGCGCGTAGGTGCCATGTGAAAAATTCAACCGGGCTACATTTAATCCTGCGATCATGAGCTTCCGGAGGATATCCTTATCCTGCGAGGTGGGTCCAATTGTTGCTACTATTCTGGCTTTTCTGTCCATTGGCTAGATAAACCTTAATTTCCTTGCTGATTGTGTTAGATCATCCCGAAATTGCGGATGGGCTATGGAGATTAACAGTTTCACGCGTTGACTGATACTCCGCCCATACAAATCCACTATACCATATTCTGTAGCGACATAATGCACATGATTGCGGGTGGTGATGACACCTGCTCCAGGTTTTAGTTGGGCAACAATGCGTGAATAAATATTTCCATCACTCCCCTGGTAGCTGCTTGGTAAAACAATGATAGGGAGACCACCTTCTGATAGTGATGCTCCGTAGATAAAATCTATTTGTCCACCAGCGCCACTGTAAAAGATGGAGCCAATCGAATCCGCGCATACCTGTCCGGTGAGATCCACTTCAATTGCCGCGTTTATCGCTGTCATCTTCTTGTTCTGCGCGATGGTGAATGGATGATTGACATATTCAGTGCGTTGCAATTCCAGAGTATCGTTTTGATGTGCCCAGTTATAAAGCTGCCGGCTGCCAAATAGAAATCCTGCGGTTATTTTCCCGCGATGGATGGATTTCAATGCATTTGTTACAGCTCCAGCTTGAACCAGAGCCATCATCCCATCTGATACCAACTCACTATGGATACCCAGGTCTTTTCTATGTGTTAACCTCCGGGCGATTGCATTTGGAATTTCGCCGATGCCGAATTGCAGCGTAGCACCGTCAGGGATAAGCTCACATACATGGTCCGCGATCTGATCGATAACGATGTTTTGTTCTCCGCCGGTCAGCGGTATTTCATGCAGAGGATGATCAACTTCAACGATCGCGTCTAAATTTGAGATATGTATTAATGTGTCCCCACATGTAGCCGGCATCTGCGGGTTTATTTGCGCAATTCGTAAGCGGGCATTTTCTGCCGCGGTTCGCATCAGACCCGCATCCGTTCCCAGGGTACAAAATCCCTCCTCATTCGGGGGAGACAGATGCAGGATGCAAATATCAAGCGGGAGTATTCCCTTCTTGAACAATAACGGCAGTTCAGAAAGGAATACCGGGGTAAAATCCGCCAGACCATTGTTAATGGCATCCCGAATATTTGGGCTGATAAATAAGGAGTTAACTCTCAGGTTGTTCTGAAATTTCTCATCCAGATACGTGGCACGCCCTGCTGTAAAAGGCTGGATAAGCTTAATCCTTTGCCTTTCAGGGAGGACTTTTTCGAAAGCATCCAGAATTATTGTGGGCACGGCGCTGTTTCCTGATATGAATACCTGCATACCATCCTGAATCATGGAGGATGCCCGGTCCGCATCCATTTGCCTTTGTTTATAAGTCTCCTGCCAGGTGAGATTTTTCATGGTTATATTTTATGTGAGAAATCAAATTAAAAGCAGCCTGTTTTCATAGAAAACAGGCTGCTTTTATAATACAGTTCTATTTCATGGTTAGTACTTCGCGGATGCTTGGTAAGGCCCAATCAATGGTTGCTTTATCAATGACCAGAGGTGGGGCAAAACGGATAACATGCTGATGGGTTTCTTTTGCCAGAATCCCTTTTTGTTCCAAGGCTTCGCAGAACCTTCGGGCTCCGCCGGCTTCTGGTTTCAATTCGACGCCGATGAGTAACCCTTTTCCACGAACTTCTTTGATATGGGGGCTGTTGATCTCGGAGAGCTGGTCAGTAAAATAACCACCCAGTTCTTTCGCCTGGTCAACCAGTTTCTCATCTTTGATCACCTGCAGTGCTGCCCTGGCTACTGCCGCGCCTAACGGATTACCACCAAAAGTGGAGCCATGTTCCCCGGGAGTGAACAATCCAAGGATGGCTTTATCTGCCAGAACCGCTGATACAGGATAGAAACCACCAGACAATGCTTTGCCAATGGTGATCACATCTGGACGAACATCTTCGTGCCACGAAGCAAACAGTTTTCCGGTACGACCCAGTCCGGTTTGAATTTCGTCGCACATCAATAGCACGTTATTCTTTTTACAAATTTCGCTGACCTTCTTCAGGTATCCAGCGGGCGGGATGATGACGCCTGCTTCGCCCTGAATTGGTTCAATAAATACCGCTGCGGTATTGGGGTTGATGGCTTTTTCTACTGCATCAGCATCGCCATATGGAACGGTCACAAATCCTTCAGTAAAAGGTCCAAAGTCTTCTTTGTAAGAAGGTTCAGTGGAGAATGAAATGGTAGAGATGGTTCTGCCATGAAAATTACCAGTAGCAGTGATGATTTCGGCTTTGTATTTTGGTACTTTTTTAATCTGGTATGCCCATTTGCGTGCCAGTTTAAGGGCGGTTTCCACCGCCTCGGCACCACTGTTCATGGGCAGTGACATCTCGTAGCCGGTCATCTCGGACAGTTCTTTATAGAAGAAAGGAAGCTGGTCATTTCGAAATGCGCGAGAGGTCAGAGTTACCTTCTCCAGCTGATCGATCATGGCTTTCTTTATTTTCGGGTGAACATGTCCCTGGTTGATGGCAGAATATGCACTCAGACAATCCAGGTACTTTTTTCCTTCCACGTCATAAACCCAAACGCCTTCAGCGCGTTCAATTACAACATCCAGGGGATGGTAATTATGCGCGCCGTATTGTTCTTCAATTTCAATATATTTTTTGGTATCCATATTATGCTGCTCCGAGTACGTATGCTACGATTGCTTTTTGTGCGTGCAGGCGGTTGTGTGCCTGCGGGAATAATCTAGAGTGGCTTCCATCTGCAACTTCATCGGTAATTTCCTGACCACGGTGCGCCGGCAGACAGTGCATCACAATAACATCCTTGTCAGCTTCACTGACAAGTTTTTGATTCACCTGGAAGGGTGGGAAGACTTGCTCACGTTTTTTCGCTTCTTCTTCCTGACCCATACTGGTCCAGGTATCGGTGTAAATGACATGAGCGTTACGTACAGCTTCATGGGGGTTTCGTAGGTGAGTTATTTTTGTACCAGTCTCTTTTGCAAATGACTGCCCAATTTCCAGTGCTTTCGGGTCCAGATCATATCCTTCTGGAGATGCCAGGGTGAAATTGGCGCCCATTTTTATAGCAACATGCATGAGGGATACGGCTACATTATTGCCATCTCCGATGAATGTGATATTTAACCCCTTCATAGATCCGAACTTTTCTAGAATGGTCAGCGCATCAGCCATCCCCTGGCAGGGATGATTGTAGTCACTTAAGCCATTGACGACTGGTATGCTGCACCATTTTGCCAGTTCCAGAACATGATCGTGCGCGAAAACGCGAGCCATTAAGACTTCAACGTATCCACTCAGGACTCTGGCAACATCTGCAATTGATTCCCGTTGTCCCAATCCAATTTCATTGGGTGAAAGATACAGGGCATCTCCACCCAGTTGCCGCATAGCCATATCAAATGAAACACGGGTGCGCAGGCTTGGCTTTTGGAAGATCATTGCCATGGTCTTGCCTTGCAGAATGGGTTTGTTTCCTCCGGCTGCATGCTCTTTTTTCAACTGGATCGCCAGATCGAGCAGCATCTTGATCTCTTCAGATGAATAATCTGAGATAGCAAGAAAGTCTCTTTTCATGTTTTCTCCTGATAAAATGATGGGTTTTTCCACCGGCAAGTATATCACATCGGCTGTTTTCGGGAAAAAACCGCCCAAATATGCCAAAATTTTCATTAATAATTTTGGGAAAGTACATAAATAGGTGCAATTTTGCGCCTATTTATGAT
>CAZRKL010000129.1:0-7008 GCA_964600595.1 uncultured Leptolinea sp. | reverse complement strand
ACATTCAATAAATTCTTACTCAATAGGCTTAAATCGGCTTTCGCAGTTTCAATATCAGTTTCCATTCCATTTAGGATCATGTTTAAACGGATAGTCATATTTTCAGAAAGGGCGCTATCCATTGTTGCAACAACTGGTTTAAGGTTTTCGAGTCGATTCAATGTGCCAGACAATGCTACTTTTGCGCCAGAGACATCACCACTGAAGAGCGCAACATGAGCAGATTGAATTTCACGGACGGCTGTTAAGAGCTCTATATGTGTAGCTGCTGCTTCCACATCCTTCTCAAAACCGGTGATATTGGTTTCAAGGTTGGCTATTTTGCTCGAATTTTCACCAAGCTGGTCATTAGCCTTTAGAATTTGTCCTTGCAAGTCAGCTATCTGTTCATTCGCTTTTTGCAGCTCATCATTTTTCTGGGCAATTGTTGCCTCCAGCGATTTTTTCATCGGCTGATACCGCGAAAAATGATCGGTTGCAAATCCTGCAAAAAAGAGTACGAGCGCTACCCCAAAGCCAATCAGTCCCAGCCGTAACCATTTGGGTAATCCCTCCGCGTTACTTTCTGCTGGCAAGCCTGGCGATAACGATTCAGGTGTGACTGAATGTGTTTGGTCAACACCCGGGATAGCCTGAGATGAGTGTTGCCCTGGTGCGGCAGGTGGTTTCTGTTCATAAGACATGTTGATTTCTCCTAATACTAAGGTGTGGGGGTCTGAGTCAAAGCTGGATTGTTTTCAGGTGTTACTTCCTGTGCATTATCCTGGGGCAAAGTCGGTTCTGGAGTGGTTCCTATTGTTGGAGTCGGAATAATCAGGTTAGCAGGTGTAATGGGAGAGAACCCCCCAATTAATAACTGCCAGGCGGCTTCTACATCATCGACTGCAACAATCGGATAATCGGGCAAATTGGCGATCGCCATTTCAAGCCTTTTTAATACACTTTGTAGTGCTTGGGCATTTTCAACCTCTAATTCAGAAAGTAGTGTATATGCTGCCCTCAGGTCATCTCGGGCGAGGCCATAGTTATTCTGAACGAGATAGATATACGCTCGCGAGAGGAGTTCAATCGAACGTGTTATGGTTACCTGTCGATCTAGTTCTTCCAACAATCCTTCGTGATTCTCATTTGATTTTTGTAATGTGTCGAGCCTGGTTTGGATATTGTCCAGCTGCTTGATTGCCTCTGATTGGCGATCAACAATCAACTCCAACGCATCCATCTGACCTTTTAACTCAGCAATCGATGAAGAATTTGAGGTTTGGCTGTTTTCCAGATCACTCATTCTCGCCTTGAGATCATTCATCTGGCTATTAATTTTCTTCACCTCATCGGTTTGCTTACCTTCAACATCTTCAAGTCGGGCGGTGTTTGTCTCTATAGGTAGTATTATTTTTTGATACAGCCATGGTGTTCCAAAATATACTGCGGCTGCAATTCCTGCGACAATGACTAAAATGAGAAAAGCGCGGAGCAGGTTGGAAAAAGCCTTACCCATGCGTGATGAAAAAGTAGGTGTCATGTCAGCATTATCATTCATTGAATTTCTCCCTGTGCTGCGAATAATCCACCGAGCAGGTTTTGTAAGTCTTTAAGGAATGTTTCAAAACGCAAAGTTCTTTGTTCCTGTCCTGAGACTTGTTTACTCAAACTTGTAACAGTATCCTGCATGGAATCTACCTTTTGTTTGGCTTCTTCAACATCAACAAATAGTTGCTGTTGTGCTTTTTCCAAGGCAACTGTTCTTTCTCCAAACCCTTCAAGTGATACCAGCCTGGATCGAATTGTACCCAGATCCGTTTGTAGTTCAGTAGTTTGTTCCTGAAGCAGGGTTGTCTGTCTGACCAGGGTATTGTACTGAGTTCCAGTTGCGTACTTTAAACTTCCATTGATGACTAATAAAATCAAGAGCAGAAGTACTATCGTGATAAATGCTGTTATCGCACTGCTCATCATAATTGTCCAGAATAATCCCCGTGATTTCGTTGATTTTTCAAAATTTCCAGGAAGTGCGCTAAAGGTTTCTTTAATTTCCTGTTTCTTTTCACTTAGCGTTTCCCCAAAATCAGTCAGGCTTTCTCCAAGGTTCTCGCGAATATCTTTTGTTTTTTCGCCAAGCTTTGCCAGACCTTCATTCATGTTTTCTCGAATAACCTGGCTTTTGTCATCAATTGCTTCTTTTATGTCAGATAATTCTTCAGCGAGTCCATTCTTGATTTCTTTGGGCATTCCCTCATCTTTGGAGATGGATCCATTTAAAATATTCTGATTTTCTCCAATTTTTCCTTCCTGAGCAGCTTCAGTATTTGAGAAAAAGTTAGGTGATGCCAAGATCTGATTGATCTGATACTCCCCAATCCCTTTGATCGAACGGACATCATCCAGGCTGGTGAAAGGTCTTCCTATTATTATTTTCTCTGCAAGGGCAGATCCAACTCTTGGCAATTTGGTTAGTTCCACTCTGGAAGCTTGATTAAAGATATTGATTAGTTCATTTTGATCCATGCTGACTCCGGATAAGAATCGAATTTACAACCAATATTGATTGTACAACGGTTTCTTATCTATTAACAATCTACGAATAACGATCAAATTTGATGCATTAAACTTATCCCGTGGGATAAAAAAGTCCCAGGAGGAAAAATAAATTAAAAACAGGCTCAAAAAAGAGCCTGTTTTTCACTGCGGAGAGGGTGGGATTCGAACCCACGATACCTTTCGGTATACCCGCTTTCCAAGCGAGCGCACTAGGCCAGACTATGCGACCTCTCCTCTCTATCAGCGCCGGGTATTATACCATAACCGAAGCATATTATGATGTTAAAAATCTGAGAAATCACCTAAATCTTTTTTAAATCCCTGTATAGCGTCTATCGGTGTTGGATCAACTTCGTATCCCATTGCCAGATAGTATGCAGTGAAATCTCCGAAGCTTAATCCAGTCCACATTACTTCAATTGGTGAATTTCCACGTACATTGAGCGCATCTGTCATAAAACCCTGAACCATCATTAAATTCTGAAACAGCTCACTCCGGCGAAAATTTCGTTGATGATCTAATTTTGATCGCAGGAAAAGAGCAAATGTATCGCAGATAGGGCGGTCGGGGTATTGGGTGCCTGCAATGCTATTATGGCATGCTTCAGGCACAAAATCATAACACGCCCATGCTTTGGCTAGCTCATTAATTTGTCCCTTCCATCTCCGGGCGATTGGCGAAAGAATATTCTCACCAAAGATTACAACTGATCTACCCATCAGTTGTCCGGCAAGGCGTTTGGCGGGGTTGGCTGCAACAGCGACTTCAGGTGCGATATGAATTAACTGTGACCGCATAGCACTTACTGCTTTTTCAATGTCTGTTGCCGGATTTGGAATCAGCCCCAGTCGATAAAAAATTGCAGCCAGGTATGTAAATGAGTACCCAACAGCTGACCTTGGTTGTCCGCTGTGTGAAAAATGGAGCACATTCTGATTATGATCAGTAAGGATTTCTGATAACCGTCCACCAGTAGTGATTCCAATGACACGGGTACCTTTTTTTAGGGCTTGTGTAACAGCAGATAAAGTCTCTTCAGTACCACCGGAATGCGATGAAGCAATCACCAGCGTGTGTTTGGGATTTACCCATGCCGGCAGGTCATACTCACGAGATACCTGAATAGGTATCGGACAAAATGCCTGTGTGTACGAAGAAAATAGATCGCCAGCGATAGCAGATCCACCCATTCCACAAATTAGGACAGATTGAATATCTTCAAATGAAGGCAGCGATTCAGTTTGTAGAAGGGCATCGCGCCATCCAATTTCCATTTGCCTGGGTAAATCAAATAATTCCGAAAGCATGTTGGATTTATCGATTGTTGGAAATTGTGCAAAGTCATCCAAATTCATGTTATTCCCTCTTTTTTCGGTCTTCAATTCGACGATAGATTTCTTTCTTTGCCACGCCACTATCTCTTGAAATGATTGTGGCAAGGGTTGTACTTTTGATATTTTCGGCCAGTCCGGATGTAATGGCACTATCGATTTGTTCATCATCCCAGTCTGTAGAAGTTGCATTACCAGCGATAATCAGCACAAATTCCCCCAAGGGTGGATGTTCCTGTATATGGTCCAACGCATTTTGAACGTTTCCGCGGAATACTTCTTCATGCATTTTTGTTAATTCCCGGCACACTGCAATGGATCTATTTCCAAACACTGAAAGGATATCTTGAAGATCATCCAATACTCGATGAGGCGTGCTAAAAATAATTAAAGTCGAACTAAGTTCAGATTTATTCCTCAACATGGATAACCTATCACCCTGTTTGTGGGGAAGGTACCCTAAATATGTGAACTCATCAACTGGTAAACCGGATACACTCAAAGCTGTGATGGGTGAGGAAGGACCTGGAATTGGCACCACTCTAATACCAGCTTCAATGGCTGCTTTTACAATAATAAAACCCGGATCATTGATTAATGGTGTTCCAGCATCAGAAACTATCGCAACATCCTCGGATTCGAGAATATCCAATATCTTCTTTGTTACGAGTTTTTCGTTGGCGTTATGATGACTAATCATCCGCGTATGGATATCGTAGTGACTCAGTAATCCCCTCGTAACTCGAGTATCCTCAGCGGCGATGACACTTACTTCACGAAGAATCCGCAGTGCACGTAGCGTGATATCTTCGAGGTTTCCTATTGGAGTTGCTACTATATATAGCAATCCCATTAATTACTTCCCCAGGTTTGGATATCCAGAACGAGATTATCGTTATTTTCAAAGTTGAGAATCCGCATAATACTTATATGGCCACGGCCATTCTTATAACAAAAATATCCATACAGAGTTTCGGAGTTCAGACTGGTTTGGTTTTGAGAATACGTTTGTGTTTTACAGGTAGCATAATCTGATCGAGTAGGATAAATTGCTGATATGCCTGCATCACTGGCAGGGACAATCTGAGTACCATCATAAATCAGGTCCTGCACAGAGCTATTTACCTCGCCGGTCGAAGTATTTATTGCTTGATCTTTATTTAGTGTGACCACCCCACTATAAATAATTCCGGGCTGTAGTGGTGTTGCAGATGGTTGCACTGTCGGAGTTCCCTTTGGCTGGACAAGAATTCTTACCCAGAATGGGGATTTTCCTGTGGGACCAATCCCAAAATATACTCCTGCCTCATTCTGAAGCATCCAATTCGATTGTATTGTTCCGGTCTCCACTGGTGCGGTGAAGTCAATACTGATATCTATGGTTTTTCCTGGAGCTACATTATCAGGCAGTGGATATGATAGTTCTGCTCCCATCTTATCTCCAGAAACCCAGACAATCCTGTAATTCTTCGTCCATGTACAAGCGCCGCCATTCTGCAGGCGCCAGGTTTTTGTGAATTCAGTTCCTGATGTAATTACACTATCATCGGGGATGGATACATCTAAAGGGCTACCCGGATTTGCTCGATCACATATTTCTGTTGGAATGATGGGAATGATTGGAATGGTCGGATTGGATACTGCTGTTGGCATGGGAATAACTGTGAGATTTGGGGGTAGTGTTGTTGTTGCCACAGGAGTTCCGGGGTTGGCAGTCTGTTCCGCGGAAAGAGTAGACATTTGCGCAATGATCGTTTCATAAGCTTGCGTGATGTTTGGTGTGGGAGAAATTCTGCCACGCAATGGGAAATTGCAGCCACTCAACAGAATTGCTAATAATATTAAGAAATATTTTTTCATGTTATTCGAGATAATTCTACCTTAGTTTTTGTACCGTTAGGATTGCATCCGCTTATAAGAATAGCTTCATGCCATTCATGATCGCCGAAAAATCCATTTGTTTTGTCAAGGATATTTCGATGATGGGAGAGAAACCGCACAGCATGCAATTTATGTCTGCGCGGTTCTGCAAATAACAGCCATTCGTGATTGTACCGTCGGGGTTGGCATTATCAATGAGCGCGGGAGCACAATTCCATTTTTTGTCACTCAACGCGCGTAAACCTGACCATGAGTTAAAAATGGGTAAGCCTTGATGTTTTAAGTCCATTACTTGTGCCAATACCCAACTTCTATCTTTGTGAGTTAAATTCAATTCGGGATTGGTATTATCATATGGATAATAAAGCTGGATGGTAAAACCATGGACTAATTGATGCAGAGACTGGATGATTTGCGGAACTTCCGGAAAGTTAATCCCATTTATTGTGATATGTGCCAGTAGCCGGGGATGTGAGGAGTTGCGGATATTATCCATTACTTTTTGATAAATTTCAGCCCCACGAAGTAAGTTGTGTGTAGGTTCCAGCCCATCAATACTGACCCAAAGAATATCAGTCTCCACATCCAATGGCAAGGTGCCATTGGTTGTCATTCCCACACAGGGGAACAGCTTCTTCGCGGCTCTGATGATATCGTGAATGGAGTAGGGTTTATCTTTCCAGAGAAGCGGCTCGCCCCCTTCGAACACGACTATTTGATTACCTCGGTCCCGTAGACTATGCAATGTTTTTATTGTTAGTGAATAATCTGCCTGTGATGCGGGGTATGAGTGGTATGGACAGGGAAGGCAGCGTAAATTGCATTCATAAGTTAGTTTGTAGGATGCTAAAAATGGTTTTTCTTTGCCTGATAAATAAAGCTGCCAGGCCATGTTGAGCTCTCGTAATAGGGGTGTACGTGGATTTATTTGCATGACGAACTTAATGATACCGCGTTTGGCAAACAAAAAACCGGGTGAGTATTGCTGCTCACCCGGTTTTTGGATTATAAAAGCGTTAGGCAGCTTTGTGTTTGAGGGCGGCATGCGCAGCGGCAAGCCGGGCAACAGGAACACGGAATGGGCTGCAGCTGACGTAGTTATTCCCGATCATGTGGCAGAATTCAATGGATGAGGGGTCTCCGCCATGTTCTCCACAAATACCAACTTCAAGATCAGGGCGGGTTGTCCGTCCGTCATCAACTGCCATCTGCATCAACCGGCCAACGCCATCACGGTCAAGCTGTTGGAAGGGGTTC
>CAZRKL010000128.1:0-7029 GCA_964600595.1 uncultured Leptolinea sp. | reverse complement strand
GATGTGGATCCAGGGAAGGGGTTTAATAACCGAAAAGGATGCAGATGGTCATCCAGTCCGCTTTACAGGCACCCATACCGATATCACAGATCGGGTAAGGGCGGCACGCGAGCTGGAAAACGCCTACCGTACCTCGAACGATATTGTAAAAGCCATTCCCTCGGGTTTGTTTATATATCATTTTTCCGAGCCTAATCAATTACATCTGGTTCAGGCTAACCCGCAGGCAAACGCTATCACAGGAATTAAATTGAAAGAATGGGCTGGCAGGGAGTTTAATGAAATCTGGCCAGAAGCGAAAAGGTTGGGTATCACCGATAAGTATCTGGAAGTGATGAGAACAGGGAAAACCTTTGAAACAGATGACTTGATTTATGAAGACAGCAGATTGTCTGGTGCTTATCATGTTTTGGCTTTCAGATTGCCCGAGAATCGTCTGGCGGTTGCGTTTGAAGATATCACAATAAGGAAACAGGCAGAATCCCTATTAAAAGAAAAAACGGAAGAATTGGAGCAATTCTTCCAGAACAATCTGGATTTATTGTGTATTGCTGATACTGATGGGCGGTTTATTCGGCTGAATAATGAATGGGAGAATATACTGGGGTACCCATTGCATGAACTGGAAGGCGCAAATTTCATGGATTTTGTCCATCCGGATGATCGCGAAGCTACCCTCAAGACAGTATCTGTCCTGGAATCGCAAAAGGTGGTGTTGAATTTTACCAATCGTTACCGCTGCAAGGATGGATCTTATCGTTTTATTGAATGGCGTTCTTATCCGGTAGGCAAGACCATCTATGCGGCGGCAAGAGACATCACCGAAAGAATTCAGACAGAAACTACTTTGAATAACAGAAAACAAGAATTGGAATCCCTTTTCTTGTTATCTAAAGAGCTCAGGGCTGCACAGAGCAGGGAAGAAATCTTAGAAATATCCGCGCGAGAATTGCATAAACTGGTCAAATTGGATGGATTATCTGTAAATCTCATTAATCCAGAAGGATCTTCATATAAGGTGGTTTATGCTGATGGAATTGCTGCTCCAAACCTCGGAAAAACTCACACCACCACTATTCCTATTGCTCAAGCGGTACTGCAGTCACAACAAGTCATCTATATAAATGATTATGCCAGTTCGCCCCAACGAAACATAGACTCAATTGATACAGACAAGATGGGCCCGGTCGCCATTATTCAAATAAGATCAGAAATGGGAATCATCGGGGCGTTTTCTCTAATGAGAATTTCGGGTGCGGAAGAATTTTCTCCCGATAACCTTCATCTCTTCCTGGCTATAGGAGAAATGGTCGGAAATGCACTGCGCCGTTCAGGATTATTTGAGCAGGCGATGACCCGCTTGAAACAGGTTCAGGCGTTGCATGAAATTGATATGGCAATCAGCACCAGCCTCGATCAAAATTTCAGCCTGCAGGCGATTCTGGATCGCACCATCCGCCTCATGGAAGTGGATGCCGCATCTGTCTTATTACTTAATCCCACCACATTGCAGCTGGAATACAAAGCCGGTCAGGGTTTCTTCCACCCACGCTCTTTTGAGGGGATGACCATTCGGCTTGGAGAAAGTATCGCAGGCCAGGTGGCATTGCGCCAGGTGAGAGCCACAATTAATGATCTGCCAAGTCAGAACGAGTATCCAATTGCAGACCGATTGGTGCAGGAGAAATTTACCTGCATGCACGCATCTCCCATGATTGTTAAAGGGCAGGTGATCGGTGTGTTGCAGGCATTTCATCGCAGTGAATGCCCGGGCGACCCTGAAAAGATAGACTTCCTCGATGCGTTAGCAGCCCAGGCTGCTATCGCGGTGAGTAATGCCCGCATGTTTGCGGATCTCGAGAAATCGAATTTGGAATTGCAACTGGCGTATGATGCCACCATCGAAGGATGGTCGCTGGCAACTGATCTACGCGATAAAGAGACTGAAGGGCACTCGCTGCGGGTGGCATCCGTGGCAATCAAACTGGCTGAGTTGATGGGTTTGGCGGGAAAGGATATTGTTCATATCCGCCGGGGTGGATTGCTGCATGATATTGGAAAACTGGCAATCCCCGATAGCATTTTGTTCAAACCCGGACCTCTTACGGATGAAGAATGGGTTCTGATGCGCCAGCATCCGGTTCACGCCCGTGAAATGTTACAGCACATATCCTTCCTCAAACGCGCGCTCCCAATACCGCTCTACCATCACGAGAAATTTGATGGCAGCGGATATCCGAATGGATTGACTGGCGAACAAATTCCATTACCGGCAAGAATTTTCGCGATCGTGGATGTATATGATGCTCTTTCAAGTGACCGCCCCTATCGGAAAGCATGGCCTACCGAACGCATCCTTGAGTACTTAAAACAAGAATCGGGTAAACACTTTGACCCGCAGGTGGTCACGGCATTCCTCAATAACTTTGAGTATCTTATAAATTAAGTGCTCAAAAAATCTACCGAAAGTAAAAATTACTTCTTTTCTTTCGCCAGCTTAAGTAATTCCTGGGCAGCAATCTCTGGTCCGTTGTGTTCCATTCCCGCAATGCCGAGCTGGGTGTACAGTTCTCCCACGCGCACACCACTTTTGAAGAATGCGTCGAAGAATTTCTTTGCCAGCGCATCATGTTCATCCACATATTGGGCTGGTCCAAAAACATTGGCAAAGTAAGTCTGGGTCAAGCCGGTGGTTGTGGTTGTGCCCTTACTCATCACCTTGCCTGCCCGAAATACTTCAAGTGCTTCTTTGGGTTTATCGAACCAGTGGATGGTGGATTTTCCTTCTTCCACGGACTGGTAGTTATTGGCGTAAAGCACCATGTCAATCGGGAATCCGCGCATGATGGTGTCGTAGGTGGTGACGGGTAAGACCACGCGGGCGTTGGTTTGATCGGGGCTCATAATGATGGTGCGGTCGATCTGCCCGAACGCGTATCCTGTTTGCAGGTCATCCAGGCGGATGAACGCCCCGGTTTCTGTTCCAAAACCGGTCAGGCTGCCATCTGGGTTCAACCGAATCGCCCCCATGTCATCGGCGATAATGGTGATCTCCTGTACATCCTCTCCCCCGATCTGGCGGAAGGCTTCCAGGGACTCTGACTTGCCCGCGCCGGAATCGCCCATGGTGAGGATGGTCATGGGTTTACCGCCCTTGACCCGCAGCTGCACAAACGCGCCGTGGAAGGGAAGAAATCCGCGCTTCATCATGATGATGTTGTGCAGGGTTAAGATCATCTTTTTGACGTAACCGAAGTAACCGTAATAATCCCCATCGGGGATGGCGCCGATCAGAATATTGTTCTCGGTATCATCGAAAAAAATGGTTTTGCCATTTCCGTTGTCGGGAAACTGTTCATCGGGGATGCCAAAGATATAGGCGGCATCTGGTTTGCGTTTGATATCTTCTTCATCTGCCATTTCAAAAAGGTTGCACAGGGAAAACCCAAGATCGGCAAACTTAAGGGAAAAATAAATCATAATTAGTAAAGGACCCACCTTGGCCGGGTAGCAGAGAAAGTTTTCTTTTTGCAGGTCAAGGTTTTTTAACGGGTTTTCATGAACCCGTTCGAATTGACCCGAACGTTTATTCATGGGTGGGTTGAAGATCAGGGGAGGGTAGATCAATATCTGCCGGATAACCGAAATTTCGTTTAATTTTTGATATGTGCCATTCGGGTACGCCACGTTTCGCGGTAGAGCGATGGCGGCGATTTCCGCTCCGGCGGGCACCTGGCGGTAGATGCGCGGGTGTACACCCGAGATGTTTTCTTGTAAATCGCGGTAGGTGCCGCGGATCAGGTTGGTGAGCGTTTCCACTGTGCGGTTAAAAGTCTGGTAGGGGCGTTTGTCGAAGCGGTTTCCCTCAGAGTCGCAGATCATGACCCGCTGGAAATGGCGCCAATAGTTGTATAGGTGTTCGAGGAAACCGTATAGAAGCTGACGGTCACTTAAGAATTGTTCTGACCCGGGAAGGACCCGCGGAATTAAGGCAATATCGAGCTTCAGGATATATTTCAGCGTTTCTACCAGCAGGGCAATATCTTCCTCACGGACCAGGCGGTTGCCGAAAATCCGGATTAAATTCGAGTTGCGGCGATTCAAGTCATTCACGCAGCGGCGCAGAATCTTCAGGAATAACTTGCTCGAAAGCAGTTCATCTGCGTTCTCGCAAACCCGGTCTTTGGTGCGGATAATGACTTTGTCGCCAATGATTCGATGAGGCCAGCGCTGTTCCATATCTACCTGCCTTTTTCCCGAAATGTAAGACAATGGATGCCCGATTATACACCGAGTCAAATGTCCAGGTATTGGGCGTCTCGAATAAAGGGACATGTATACAAATAGTGGGATAAAAAACCAATCAGCCTGAGGGAAATGGTAAATGCAATTAAGATAATCCCTTCCGCCCAGTTTAACTATGGTTATTTCTCAAAAACATGCCTGGATGAATTCACCATGTATCATTATGGATTCGTGCTCCGATGTCGATTTTCACCTGTTTAAGCCTGGAAGCGGATGATTTGGGGTATCCCAACGCAAGATAACAGGGCACCTCGTAGTCTGCCGGAATGCCCAGATGACGGCGCATAAATACTACTTCCTCATCAAATGGGATGCGCACCACGCCGAAGATCCCTTCTGCGGTGGCAGCCAGCAGCATGTTCTCGATGCAGCACCAGATGGAGGCGAAGTAATTCAGATCAGAAAGATTTTTCGGTTTTAACAGCGGGGTTGTCACCCGAAAGCAGGGCAATATCACCACACCCGCGTTCAAGATCATGCTCTTTTGTTTGGGGATGCCGTTATGGTACATACTGCGCTGCAGCTGGTCGGTCATTTTCCACTCATCGAGTAGTTTGTCTATCTGCTCTGGCGAGGTGAGCTCATGGATGGATTGAATCAAGGTCTCTTTTTGGCGCTGGTCTCTTATGACAATAAACTCCCACTCGCGCAGGTGGTTGTTGGATGGCGCCTGCATTCCGGCACCGATGATCCGTTCGATCACTTCATTTGAAATGGCTGTATCCGCGAAGTCGCGGATGGTTTTTCTCGTGTTGATAGCCTCGTAGATATCCATATATTTCCTCCCCAAATTAGAACATACGTACTATTATATTACTACTTCATCAGAAATCAATACCCATATCTTGAAAGGCAAATTCCATCGAACCCTGCTGGTAATCCTTCAATCCCCTGGAAGGGATTGGGATTCCCTAAACTTCGAAATAGTTCCCCACTCCTTCTCAAACGAATCCATTTTTATTCGCAGCGATTGTTTTTGTGGGTCAGGTAATAAAGACGCAGCCACCGCGTTCAGGTAAAACGTTTTCACCTGATCCCGGTTCCAGCCGAAAGTCTTTACCCCGGTAAGGAATTCATTTGTCAGGGTGGTGTTGAACATGGGAGGGTCGTCGCTATTAATGGTAATAAGCAAGCCTGCTTCAAGCAGCCTGGGTAGAGGATGCTCTTCGAGAGCAGGATAGACTTTCAGGCAAATGTTGCTGGTCGGACAGACCTCCAGCGGAATTTGCTTTTCTCTCAGGTATTTCATCAATTCCGGGTCTTCCACCGCCCGGACTCCATGACCAATCCGGAGCGTATCTGCTGTCCGGATTGCTTTCCAGATGCTCTCTGGTCCCTCTGTTTCCCCGGCGTGAAGGATGCAAGGAATCCCGTTTTGACGCACTAAATCAAAAGCTTCTTGAAACTTTTCGGGAGGGTTGCCAATCTCGGGTCCACCCAAACCGAACGCGATTATCCCATCTCCGTACCGCTCGATCGCCCAACGGGCGATCCGCAGCCCTTCCTCGGCCGGGATCAAGCGTGGGATATCCATGATAATGCCCATGCTTACCCCGAATTTTTTTTCAGCCCATACGCGCGCCCGATTAACGGCGTCGATTTGTTCGTGAAATCCCAATCCGCAATTGTAATACTGGTTATAAGGGGTAAATGTTACTTCGCTGTACAGAATGTTCTGCTCAGCCTGTCCTGCCAAAAATTCACAAGCGATCAGTTCAATATCTTCGGCGGTTCGCAGGCATGAAGAAATAGCCATATATATCTCAATAAAGTGATTGAAATCGCGAAACTGGTACCAATCCCGTAAACCGGGCAGGTCCCTTGCAGGTAAACTGATCTGATGTCGTTCTGCCAACTTTAACAGGGTTGCTGGTTGTACAGAACCTTCCAGGTGAACATGCAATTCCACCTTGGGCATTCTGGTGATGAAATCAGTCAATGAATCCATGCTTTCCCTCCGATACGAGTCAGTTTACTACCAGAACCCCTGAAAAGGAAATAAAAAATAGCCCTCTCAGGAGGGCTATTTATCAGTTGGCAAATTACCTACTTCACTTCAGAAATCTTAACCGGGCGGTTTTCTTTCATCGATTTATTCGCAGCCATGGCGATCAACACTGGTACCAATCCGTCTTCGATGGTGACGGGGGTTGGTTTATTCTGTTGGACCGCTTCGATGAAATCGATCATTTCGCGGATGAAGGAATCCATGTATCGTTCCAGGAAGAAGTACAGCGGTTTGGCCGCGCAGACACCTTCTGCATTGCTGTAGACCGCGGTGTTGGCGGTGTTGTTCGCGGTTGCTACCATGCCGCCGGAACCAAAAGCTTCTGCCCGCTGGTCGTAGCCGTACACAGCCTTGCGGCTGTTATCGATGGTGCCGATCGCGCCATTGGCGAAGCGCAGGGTGATTACGGCGGTGTCGATATCGCCTGCCTTGCCGATCTCAGGGTCAACCAGAACCGCGCTGGCGGCGAAGACTTCTTCCACCGGGCTACCAGCCAGATATACCGCCATATCAAAATCGTGGATGGTCATATCCAGGAACATGCCGCCTGAGCTGCGTGCGTATTCGGGCGGAGGCGGTGCCGGGTCGCGGCTGGTAACACGCAAAATGTGCAGATCACCGATCTTTCCACCCGCTATCATCTCACGGACCGCGTGAAAGTTGGAATCAAAACGCCTGTTGAAACCGATCTGGCATTTAACGCCCGCTTTTTTTAC
>CAZRKL010000127.1:0-7055 GCA_964600595.1 uncultured Leptolinea sp. | reverse complement strand
TACTTCTTCCGGGAGTTTGCGGATTAATGCCGCGGCTGCCCGGTCATGCCCGACGCCTCCAAAATGGGCGGCAATGCTGGCAACATTGAGTTGGTCTGTGGTGGAGCGCATCACCAAACGATAACCTTCATCTGTTGCCACAAGAATGAACAAACCATCTGGTTCGAGTAAATCGCGAATTTTGTGTGCGATGCTCGAAATCTCTTCGGTTATACCAATTGGTTGGGCAGTGGATGTGATAATTTTCAAGGAAGCGATTTCATGCGTTCTCGCATTTGCCAGAATTTGCTCGTAAACCTGATGCTGTTCGGCTGAAAGGGGTGGGTTTAAATACCCGGCTGCCAGGCGCAATGATGCGCCATGTTCAAGCAGGTTCGCTGCAGCTCTGATATCTCTTACAGTGGTTGAAGCATAAGATAAAGATCCAGTATCCTCATAGATACCCAGTAATAGCAAAGTCGCCTGGATGGGGGTAAGACTGATCTGGTTTTCGAAGAGTAGCTCAACCAGAACGGTGGTGACAGCACCCACCTGGTCAAGATGCACAGACCAATTGGTAGGATTATTCTCCCGTAATGAGTGATGATCGATCACCCTGACCAAGGTATCCTTTGAAAAACCCTTTAATGTAACCAGAGATTGGGTATCAACCAGGGTTATCTGCTTGATCGAACCGGATGGTATATCCCGCATATCCAATAGACCCAGCTCTTCCCCATACAACGAGACAAAAGCCCTCGCATTACGATTGATCTTACGAGGTAGAACAGGTAAACTCCCATCATAGAGTAGAGAAGCTGCCCCAAGTGCAGCGATGGCGTCAAAATCAGCCTGTTCGTGGGTCAAAATGATGTGCATGAGTGTATTGTAACTTAATCCACAATAGCTTCGTCATCATGTTTATATAATAACTTGCATGATATTAATCGGCGTTTTATTATTTAATTATGAAAAATACAGCCTTGCTCAAGATACCATCCTATTTTCAGCCCTTCATGGATTGGAAAACCGAAATGGAAATTCCAACCGGAACAGTTGGTGACGCCTTAAAACACCTTTTTGAACATTACCCCCAAATGAAACCGCATATTTATACTTATTGGGGTATTCTTTCTGCAAACATCCTGTTCTACGTAAATGAGGATGAGATCTATACACGTCAGGGATTGGAAACGCCCCTGGAGCCGGGCGACCGTCTGATTCTGGTTCCGACCGCTTCCGGCGGATAGGCATCCCTATGATAGAATTAATTCTATGCCAACACTCAGACTTCCCCAACCTCTCCGTGTCTATACTGATGGTGAAACTGTACTAACCCTGCAAGGCTCAACGGTAAAAGAGATGCTGGATGATATGGTGGCAAGGTATCCTGCCTTGCAACCGCATCTCTACACCAGGAAGGGAGATCTAGCTGCTTTTGTGCATCTCTTCTTGAATGAGGAAGATGTGAGCAACAAACAGGGGCTTGGTACACCTTTAAAACCAGATGACCATCTGGTGCTGGTACCCAGCATATCAGGGGGGTAATGAAAGAGCTGCCTGCCCTCACCAGGGATGAAATAAAAAGATACTCACGCCAGATTCTTCTGCCAGAAATCAGCATGCGCGGGCAGCAGAAATTGAAGAATGCATCAGTGCTATTGGTTGGTGTGGGCGGATTGGGCTCTCCTGTCGCGCTTTACCTGGCTGCAGCAGGTGTTGGAAAGATCGGCCTGGTGGATGCCGACCGGGTGGACTTATCCAATTTACAACGCCAGGTGATCCACAGCACGGCCAATGAGGGCATACTCAAAGTCGAATCAGCCCGCCAGAGAATTCACGAGATCAATCCAGATATCCAGGTGGAGACTTTCCCGGTTCGCATCGATCGAACCAATGCGGAAGAAATCAGCAGCGCATACGATGTAATCGTGGATGGAACTGACAATATCCCCAGCCGTTACCTGTTGAATGACCTTGCCGTCCTTTCTGGCAAACCGTTCGTGTATGGGTCAATTTACCGTTTTGAAGGGCAGGCAAGCGTTTTTGGAGCAAAAGATGGTCCCTGTTACCGGTGTCTTTTCCCGGAACCTCCGCCACCCGGAATGATCCCATCCTGCTCCACTGCGGGTGTATTAGGGGCTTTACCGGGATTAATAGGCTCCATACAGGCAATTGAAGTGATTAAACTCATCACGGGAGCGGGCAAAACCCTTGCCGGAAAATTATTATTGGTAGATGCGATTGACCTTACCATCGATAAGGTAAATATCCGAAGAAGAGCCGATTGCAAGCTCTGCGGTGAAAAACCAGAAATCACCAAACTCATTGATTATGAGCATTGGTGCGGAACGGGACTTGATCTGGATATGGGATCAGCCGGCAACGGGTTGGATATAGAACCTGACGAAGTAAAGAAAATGATGGATCAAAATCAGCCATTTACCTTTCTGGATATTCGTGAAATATTCGAAAGGCAAATTTCTGATTTACCCGATACCCTTCATATACCGGCAGCGGAGTTGCCTGACCGGTTGGATGATCTCCCACAGGACAAAATGGTTGTCATATTCTGTCGTAATGGAATCCGCTCCGCGCAGGTAGTGCGTGACCTGCACCAGAAGGGTTATACACAGGTCAGGAATCTACATGGTGGAATCAATGCCTGGGCTGAAAAGATAGATTCAACACTGCTTCCTTATTAAGAGGATATTGATGAAACAAAACACACTCCCTGAAAATGCAACTCTTCTCAGCGTACTCGCCCATCCGGATGATGAGACCTTTGGTACCGGCGGCACACTGGCACTTTACGCCCGCAGGGGTGTTGCGGTTCATCTGGTATGCGGCACGCGTGGTGAAGTTGGAGAAATGTCCGAAGAAATGATGCAGGGGTTTAAATCTGCTGCTGAAGTGCGTGAGACCGAACTTCGCTGCGCAGCCCAAACACTCGGACTGCGTGGTGTAGATTTCCTGGGCTATCGTGATTCAGGCATGCCCGGCAGCCCGGATAACCAGCATCCTATGGCGCTGGCAGCTCAACCGGTGGAAGATGTAGCCGCAAAAATCGTCAGTCATATCCGCCGGATCAGACCGCATGTGGTGATCACCTTTGACCCGATTGGCGGGTATTTCCATCCGGACCATATAGCCATTCACAAAGCGACTCTCCTCGCATTCAGCCTCGCTGGAAAACCAGATTTTGTTGATCCTGATAACCAGCCACCATTTTCGCCTGCACGGTTATATTTTCAAACCATCAATCGCGGTTTTCTGAAAGCTGCCATTCTCCTGCTGCGGTTGAGCGGCAAGGACCCACACAAATTTGGCAAAAATGGCGATATTGATATGGTTGCCATCGCGAATCAAAAATTTCCCATCCACGCCCGGATAAATTACCGTGAAGTATCCGACCTGCGGGATCGGGCATCTGCTTGTCACGAGAGCCAGGGCGGGAAAGAAATGGCTAAGGGTGTACAAAAATGGCTGCAAAGATTCTTTCAATCCACTGAATTATTCATGCTTGCCTACCCTGCACCGGATAAAAATCCAAAGCTGCGGGATCTGTTCTCAGGTTTAACATAATCGATCCGTTTTCAATGAAACCAAATCCTATCCAAAAACGTTATATATGGGGATAATAGAAAGAGGAGATGGAGAAATGAATACAAGAGCTTTCCAACTGGTTGTTCGATCTGGACCCACCCCGGGTAAAGTTTATCCGATCATGAAAAATGAGGTCATCATCGGCAGAGATCCCAACGCAGATATTCTGGTTAACGATGACGAGGTATCCCGTCATCACGCTTCGATAAAATTATCGCCAGATGGCTATGTAATAGAAGACCTGGGGTCAACAAATGGAACCGTGATCAATGGCGATCGGCTTGCTGGACCGCATTTACTCAGAGCGGGTGAGATCATTTCACTCGGAGAGCATATTACCCTGATATTTGACGCCCAGCCTATTCTAGACCCAGATGCAACAATGGTCGCTGCCCGGATCACCCCCCCAGCCCAAATGCCACCCCAGGTGGCACCTCTTCGCCAGACTGCTGAACTAGTGCCTCCTACACCTGTACCACAAGTACATCCAAAAACCGACCCGGTTATGCCCGGAGAATCATTCAGCTATGGAGAGGCAGAAGAAGAGCCGGGGAAGAAAATCCCCACCTGGTTGATCATCCTTCTGGCTGTTGCCGTATTGATATCCTGTATTTGCCTGATCTCAGTGCTTGTATATGTGGATAGTAATTTCTTGTGGTGCGACCTTCTGCCGTTCCTGCCTGGCTGCCAGGAAATTCCTGCACTACCGTAGTACCCTGAGATTGGATAACGAAACATGAGCCTGAACAATCAACAATTGAACTCATCTCCCCGCTGGAGCAGTACGGTTAAGCTGGTTGTTGCACTGGCAATTACAGCAATAGCTGTAGCGCTCTTTATTCGCTTTCGCAATATCGTTGGTCCATTGATGCTCATTGGGATCATTTCCTACTTATTGCATCCACTTGCGCTAAAAATCACAAATCTACTCAAATGGAAATGGTCTCTGGTCGTTTCCCTGATGTTTTTTATCATTTTGTTGGTCTTGATGGGTTTGTTAACCTGGGGTGGATTTGCCCTGGTGACTCAGATTCAGACGTTAATTACTTTTCTGGAAAAGACCATTACAACGCTACCTGAGACAATAAGCGAGTTTTACCAGCAGGATATTACCATTGGGACCTTCACGATCGATCTGGCTCAATACGATATCAGCCAGTTAATCAATCCGCTTTTCAGCAGTGTTGAACCAATTCTAAAAAGCATGGGGACACTTGTCGCCAGTCTTGCCAGTGGCGCAGCTGAAGTGGTGGGATGGCTGGCATTTATCATCCTCGTGTCTTATTTTGTTTTACTTGAATCCAAAGGTTTATCAAATGGTTTGTTCAATATCGAAATTCCCGGATTCGCTTCTGATATCCGCAGAATGGGCAATGAACTGGGTAAAATTTGGAATGGTTTTCTACGCGGTCAAATTCTAATCATCCTGCTGACGATAGTCATATACACCATTCTTCTATCCATCCTGGGCATCCGCTTTGCCTTCGGATTAGCATTGCTGGCTGGTCTGGCACGCTTCGTCCCTTATATTGGTCCAGCCGTTGCCTGGACCACACTTGGATTGGTTACATTCTTCCAGGCTTCAAATTATTTTGGATTTTCGCCCTTGTTGTACGCTCTGGTTTGCGTTGGTGTTGCCTGGCTGACCGATGTCATACTGGATAATCTGGTTGCGACACCACTTTTGGCTCAGACCCTAAAGATACATCCAGCTGCAGTGTTGGTGATGGCAATTATTGGCGCAAATCTCTTTGGATTTGTCGGTGTGATTCTAGCCTCTCCGGTGGTCGCGTCACTAAAACTCTTCTGGATGTATGTACTGCGTAAGTTTTTCGACATGGATCCCTGGGAGGGATTACACCCAGATCAAACAACCACAAATAATCATGAAATCGTCGAAAAAGTGATCACCTTTTTAAAACACCTGTTTGGCAGGGTAAAAAGAGCTTTCAAACGGAAATAATTTCCATGTTAGATCGTTTCGCCAGCCCAATTGTGGTCTGCCGTCCATATCTACCGCAAGATAAACCCCGCTTATTGGAAATCGCCAGCAAGACCTGGAATGGGAATGATTATGTTCCCTTCGTCCTGGATGGATGGATAGCAGATACCACCGGTTGGATATTCTGCGCCATCCTTGAAGACAGACCTGTTGGCATGATCAGATTAAGCCGTTTGAGTGATACCCAATGGTGGCTGGAAGGATTGCGGGTAGATCCAGATATGCACGGGGGGAAAATCGGGCAGCACCTCTTTGCTTTCGCTCTGGATTTCTGGCGGACAAAGTGTCGTGGTGTCATCCGCATGCTCACCGGCGAGAATAATTCCATATCCCAGCATATTGCCGATAAACATAACTTTTTGCATCGCTCCACACTGGACCTTTATGAAGCAGATCCATTATCCGAAGGTGTAAATGATATGCAACTGGCTGAAATGTCAGACCTGGAGAAAGTGTTCGACTGGCTGAATGAACTGGAACGCCATCCTCTCCTGATACCATACCTTGATTATG
The DNA here is from genome assembly GCA_964600595.1 of uncultured Leptolinea sp. GTDB lineage: Bacteria > Chloroflexota > Anaerolineae > Anaerolineales > Anaerolineaceae > DAIOEK01. Next base: position 955 of record CAZRKL010000127.1, on the reverse strand, counting down.
GATGGGTGATCAATTCGCCCGAGAAACCCATGATCAAAGATCTGATTTCTAAACACAGGATCTTCATCAATACGGAGCAGGGCTCTGTTTTAATACTCCAGCCTGAGTTCTCTCAGGACTACCCGGTAAGTTTCATTCAGGCTATCCAACCGGGGCACGACGAATTGGAGAAGGTACTGGTGTGTGCCCGCCAGATACAGGCGGAAAGTGGTTGGGGAAAACTCAGCTGGATGGCGCCGGTTAATGATGAAATCCACCAGTCATTAATTCAAGCCGGATTTCATAGAATACCCGATGAACGTGTCCGGTTATATGAACTCCTCCCTGAATCCCGGTAAACCCATTGCACTATCGTTTCGGTTTTCTGGTAAACTAAGTTAAGAAATCACAATTATTTATTCCATTGGAGGATAAAATGGCTGAACTAGAAAACCCCAAAACCCAAACTATCGTTGAAACCGACCAGTATATTGTCTGGAAATCTGATGAACCGGATGGTGAGGCTGTTTACCATATCGAAGTAAACAACGTAACCCTACACTTCTTTAAAGAGGAATGGGAAGAATTCCTCGAATTAATGAAATTGTTATTGAACAAGAAATAGAAATATCAGCCATCCTCTGAGGATGCCGAAGTATTACACTGAAAGGGAGAGAGAATCTCCCTTTTTTGTTTGCGCTTCCATCCAGATCAGGGTTACATGTTTATGGAAACCGGCTTCAACAAAGGTTTTTTCTGCCTGCCCAGCAGGATAATTTACACTTTGCGGGCGGTTGCTGTGAACTGAATACAAAGCCTGTGGGAGGAGGTTACGCAAGACAAGGTCCTGGTTGGCAGCATCACAGGCAACCCAAATGTTATCCGTCCATGTTTTGGCGGCTTCCCAGGTGATCGAACCAATAAATTGGCGGTTATAACGCAGTGCCCAATCCTGGCGGCTTTCTCCACTGATCAG
>CAZRKL010000126.1:0-7353 GCA_964600595.1 uncultured Leptolinea sp. | reverse complement strand
CCACATTTTGAGTCTGCCCCACGAAAAGCATTTATTGAAGTAAACTATTTTGCAGGTGAAACAAAAATTATTCGATTGAATGAGAGACTATGAATAGTGAAGCGCTGATCTGCCCGTTTTGTTTTTCACAGTTCCCAGAGAATACTTATACAGAAGAAGTGCCTGTTTGTCGTGAATGCCGCGGGTACGGCAGGTCGATATTACTGGAATTAAGAAATGAGTTTTTTCAATCTGCAAATTTACAGCAGATAGTAGGGATAAAACAAACCTGGCTGAATCGAGCGGATTTTATGGAAGTGGAAAGACAGATGGTGCTTACCAATCTGGATCGTTTGCTGATTGACCTGAATGAAAACTCGGATAATCACTGAGTGATAATGAATCAGATATCAAAATCCTGGAAATATTTCCATCTCGCGCTATCTCTGATAATTATTACCGCTTGTAATTCATCCGTGGAGAATACTCCAGCCATTTCTGGTGAGATCCCAAATCCTGCTGAAAACCAAAACACCAGTTGTCTCGAAGGTTTATCGTACCGCGAGGCAAAGGTGATTGATGTGATTGATGGGGATACGATCATTGTTCTCATGGACGGGATGACTGAAACAGTGCGATATCTGGGGGTGGATGCGCCTGAAATGAAAGCGAGGAATCCGGAGCCAGGCAGAAAAGCAAGAACCTGGAACCGTGAGCAAGTCGGTGGGAAGACGGTGCGGCTTTATGTAGGGAGCCGTGACCGGGATGATTTTGACCGGTTACTCAGGCTGGTGATTGTGGATGACCTTTTTGTTAATAGTGCCATGATCCGGGAAGGGCTGGCTACCAGTTTCAACCGTCCGCATGACGATATTTGTGCCCCTCTCTTTACTGGCGATATGATGTTTGCTTACCAGAACAAGCTGGGGATCTGGCAGGAAGTTGAAGATTTTGTGGATTTGCCAGAGGGCAGCTCGTGCCCCGATGGATGTATCTTCCCGCCAACCGGATGTGGTATTAAAGGCAACATCAATTATTCTGATGACTATATCTACCATCTGCCCGGAAGCGGAGATTATGCCGATGTAAAGATAGAATCTGAGAGGGGCGAAAAGTGGTTTTGTACCATCGAAGAGGCGATCAGTAACGGCTGGCGTCCGCCCCGCCAGGAATGAGTATAATCAATCTATGACGTTTTTTCTCTCAAAACTTTTACCATTATTTGTATATCCCGCAGGTTTTGCCTGTATCCTTCTGATAATTGCGCTCATCTGGTGGAAAAAACGCAGATTTGCGCGTTGGATGGTGTTTCTTTCCCTGTTGATCATCTTCGTGGCTGGCAACCGTTGGATAAGCATGGCGTTGGTTCGTTCTCTGGAGAAGCAACACCCGGTGGCAGATCAAGACATAAAGGCTGATGTGATTGTCGTCCTGGGGGGTGGTACCGATCCCTGGCTTGCTCCTCGGCAGATGGTGGAAGTGAACGGTGCCGGTGACAGGGTCATCTACGCCCTGAAACTCTACAAAGAGGATGCTGCGGATAAGATCCTTCTATCCGGAGGGACCATTGAATGGCAGAATTCTGATCCAACGTCTCCTGCGGAAGATATGGCTGATCTGCTAATGTTAATGGGAGTTCCACAGGAAGCTTTGGTAGAACAGGGTAAATCTCTTAATACCGCAGAAGATGCCCGTTTTTCCGCGGAGATCATCCAACAGAATGGATGGGAGCGGGTGATTTTGGTTACCAGTGCCATGCACATGCCCAGGTCTGTAAGGTTATTTACTGCTGAGGGGATTGAAGTTATCCCCGCGCCGGTTGATTTCACCATGTCAGATCAAGAGATTAATGACTTATATTCCTGGCGATTGGAAAATGTGCTGATCAATATTCTGCCAACTTCATCCAACTTGAAATCAACGACGAGTGCCATGAAAGAGTATATCGGCATGCTTGTCAACAGTATTTCAACTGTGGAATAATATTTGTATTCACATTCACAGTTAAAGTGAGGATTTTATGGAAAAATCATCTCAGGAATTCCTGAATTATTTGGATGAGTGGCAATCAGCTTTAACTTCTGTAAAACTGGCGGATGTTGTTCCAGACCCAGACCGGGCAGCCATCTTATCAGTTGATTTAATAAATGGCTTTTGTACCGAAGGCGTGTTATCCAGCCCGCGAGTACAGGCGATTGTGGAACCAGTTGTCAACCTGATGAAAATTGCCTGGAATTATGGTGTGCGGAATATTGTTCTTGCCCAGGATACCCACGAACCTGATGCGGTGGAATTCGCAGCATTTGCTCCCCATTGTGTGCGTGGAACATCCGAAGCAGAAACAGTTCCCGAGATTAAAAGTCTGCCCTTTTTCGATCAGATTACGGTCATCGAAAAAAACTCAATCCATTCCGGGTTGAATACGGGTCTTGAAACGTGGATAAAAACACATCCCCTGGTTGATACTTACATCGTGGTGGGCGACTGCACGGATTTATGCACTTACCAGCTTGCCATGTACCTGCATCTGGACGCGAATGCCCGCCAGCAAAAGCGGAGAGTTATTGTACCTGAGGAATGTGTTGCGACCTACGACCTTCCAGTTGCAGTCGCCAGAGAAATCGGCGCTTTTCCGCATGATGGAGATTTGCTGCATCGGGTGTTTCTCTACCACATGGCTTTAAACGGTGTTCAGGTTTTTTCATCCATAGTGTCATAACAAGGAGTGAAGATGAGCATCTTTAACAGGCAACGTTTGGACAACTCGACCTTCAAGCTGGATATCGAACGGATGCGTAAAGGTTGGTATTCGGATAAGTATTTCACCAATATCGCTCATATGCTGACTGTTATGGCAGAGAGCGGATACACATACGAAGGTAATTCCGACCGGTTGCCTGATGTGATGAAAAAATCTCCGGTTTTACCCGGGAATCTTGAGGTGGAGATGCAATTTTTTACCCGGCGACCAGGAAAGACAGTGACCGTTGGATTGGATAAAGCATTGACCATGCTCCGGCACTGCACAGGGCATTGGAAAGGGGATGAGTACATTGACACCTCATCCAACCTGCAAGTGTGGGCGGTACATGATGGGTCAATCGTGGAAGGAAATGGCGACCCACTAACTGTTCAACCGGTTATGCGTGTTCGGGGGAGATACAGGGATTTTGCCAATCTGGAAACGCCCATGCTTGGCATCCTCACCCGGGCTAGCAGAGTGGCAACCAATGTCTATAACACACTTATCGCTGCAAAAGGAAAACCGGTTCTGTTCTTCCCTGCCCGGTTTGATGCACATGAAGTTCAGGCAGCCGATGGCTACGCCTATCAGATTGCTGTTCAACGGTTTAATTTGGATTACGCCGGTAAACTTCCCCCATTTGTTTCAACGGATGCGCAGGGAGACTGGTGGGGTGGAGAAGGCGGGGGTACAGTTGCCCATGCAGCCATCGCCTGTTTCTTTGGAGATACTGCTGAAGCCATGCTGGCATTTTCAGCTGTCCTTCCGGTAAGTATTCCGCGAATTGCGCTGGTTGATTTCAATAATGATAGTGTGAAGGATTCACTTCTAACCCTGAAGGCTTTATTTGTTAAATATCAAGAGTGCCTGGAGAAGAGGGATACTGATGAGGCTGAACGGTACAAATTGTACGGGGTCAGGCTGGATACCAGTGGAAGCTTGAGAGATGTATCGGTTCAACCTGTTGGAGATCCCGCTTTAGATCTGGGTGTAAATCCGCGGTTGGTTTTCATTGTGCGCCAGGCATTGGATCACGCCTGGGAGTCGTGGGATGTTTCACCCAGGTGGATTCAGGTCGCGCAGGATTACTGCCGTGGGGTTAAAATTGTTGTGTCTGGAGGATTTGGTCCGGAAAAGATACAACGATTTGAAAAACTGCAGGTTCCGGTGGATATATATGCAGTGGGTTCTGCCCTCTACGACAACCACGGAAGTTCAATAACTGATTACACCGCAGATGTGGTGCGAGTAAAAGTGCAAGATACCTGGCTGGATCTGGCAAAAGTAGGCAGGAAATCATTAGACAACCCTGAATTAGAGCGAGTCTGGTGATTAGATTTGTTTTTTGTTGGTCATTTTGTTGCACCGATTTCCATATTGTTCGTTAATCGGTTAAGATTACAATCCAGCACTTAAACATGTTTTGGGCATGGTAAGATTGTCCGGGAAATTGAGAAGAAGATGAAAGAATCTATTGTTATTGAAAAAACACCGAATTTCAGCTTACCACGTAGAATAAGCAGGCTGAACACACTGCCATACAATCTGTGGTGGATGTGGAATCCTGAGGCTACCCGGGTTTTTGCATTAATTGACAAAGCATTATGGGAGAAGGTTTACCACAATCCCATTGTTTTTATGCGCAAAGTGGAAAGATCGCGATTAAATGCGGTCACAAACGACCGCTATTACCTGGATGTATATGACAGGGTCATTCAGAACTTTGATAATTACATCAAAGGTGATTCTACCTGGTACAAAAAGACGTACCCCAAGAATGGCAATGGATCGATAGCTTACTTCTCTTTTGAATATGGTTTACATGAATCTCTGCCCGTTTACGCCGGCGGTCTTGGCGTGTTATCAGGTGATCATCTAAAAGAAGCGAGCGATCTGGGATTACCGCTCTTTGGCATTGGCTTCCTCTATACACAGGGTTATTTTTCACAAAAAATCACCGAAGACGGATGGCAGGAAGCCCGCAATAATCCTCTTCAGTTCGATAGTATGCCAGTTTTACCCATCAAGAATAGCGATGGCTCAGATGTGATGATCAGTGTGGATCTGCCGGGTAGAACGGTCTGGGCACGGATCTGGCTGGTGCAAGTAGGTCGTGTACCTTTATATCTGCTCGATACAAATGTGGATGCCAATAATCCCAATGATCGATTACTCACTGCCCGTTTATACAGTAATGATGTTGATTTACGCATTTCACAGGAATTGATACTTGGTATTGGCGGGGTGCGTACCATCCGCGCGCTGGGTCTTGAACCAACGGTCTGGCATATGAATGAAGGGCATTCTGCTTTTCTCACCCTCGAACGGGTTCGGGAATATATGTCTGAAGGGAAGACATATGAAGAAGCAGCAGAATTGGTTAACAAATGCAGTGTTTTTACCACGCATACGCCAGTGCCGGCCGGCAATGATGAATTTCCCCTCTGGTTGATTGATAAGTATTTTCCTCTTTTCTGGCAGGAATTGGGCATGACCAGAGACCAATTCATTGACATCGCCAGAAACACCAAAACCTGGGGTGGCGATACTTATTCCATGCCCATTCTTGCCATCCATCATGCTCACCTTCGAAATGCAGTATCTGAATTGCATGAAGATGTAAGCCGCAAAATGTGGAATCATCTCTGGCCGGAGCGCAGGGTTGAAGATGTACCCATCACGCACGTGACCAACGGAGTTCATACCGGAACCTGGCTTGCCCGGCGAATGCGTAATCTATTTGACCGTTATCTGGGATCAGACTGGTTGGAACGGGTGGATGACCCGCAAGTTTGGGAAGGGATTGATAATATCCCCGATTACGATTTCTGGGTGGTACGCCGGCACCTGAAACGGAAACTGGTTGCTTATATGATGGAACGGTCACGTCAGAATTGGCTGACTACAACAGTCCACCCCGTGCAGATCATCGCCGGTGGGGTTTTACTGGATCCATACGCGTTAACGATTGGCTTTGCCAGAAGGTTCGCGACATATAAACGCGCTAACTTAATCTTGCGTGATCCTGATCGGTTAGTGAAATTATTAAACCAACCCAACCGACCTCTACAGATTGTCTTTGCCGGAAAAGCTCATCCTGCAGATGAGCCGGGCAAACTGCTTATTCAAGAAGTTTACCGGGCTGTAAAAAATGCACGTCACGGCGGGCGCCTGGTATTTTTGGAAGACTACGACATGAATATTGCCCGGTATCTGGTGCAGGGTGTGGACATCTGGTTGAACACTCCGCGCCGTCCAAATGAAGCTTCGGGCACCTCTGGGGAAAAAGCTGCCTTGAACGGTGTGTTGAATTTTTCGGTTTTAGATGGCTGGTGGCGCGAAGGTTATAACGGCAACAACGGCTGGGCTATTGGGGATGATTCTGATTACTCTGACCCAAATCAACAGGATGACGCGGATGCCAATTCCCTCTATGATACGCTTGAAAATGAGATCATCCCGATGTATTATGATGAACGTTCTGCGGATAATCTCCCGGTTGAGTGGATTGCCCGTGAAAAGGAATGCATTCGCACACTGGTTCCTCAATTCTGTACCCGGCGCATGGTTAAGGAATATATGACCGATTTGTATGTTCCATCCATGCCATCTGGATCAGCATCGCCAGTGAAGGGCGGGCGGAAAAAGGCAACCGGGGAGAAAGATAAAGAATGATCCAGCAATGGTTTGCTGACCCCATGGTTTGGCTGGCATCACCATCCGCGTGGTTGAATATGTTGATCATATTCTTGCTGCGTGTTGTGGATATGGGATGCGACACCCTGCGCATGTTATTTGTTGTCCGGGGCAAGAAAAAGCTCGCCTGGGGTTTAGGTTTCGTCCAATCAGTTGTTTTTGTCATGGCAATTAGTTCTGTATTAACCAATCTGGATAACCCGTTGCTGGTGATCGGATACGCCTGCGGATTTGCCACCGGGAATGTGGTTGGCATGTATATAGAGGAACGGCTTGCAATTGGTTACAGCTCCATCCGTGTAGTCAGCTCAAGGCGCGGTACTCTGGTTGCCGAAAAACTGCGTGATGCTGGTTTTGCAGTGACTGAGATTCCTGCACGTGGAAGGGATGGTATGGTAACTGTTTTGAACATCTCTGTTCACAGGAAAAATGTAGACCGGGTCGATACCATAGTACTGGAAACAGATCCAGAGGCATTCATCACTCTGGAGGATGTCAGACCACTCCGCAGGGGTTTCTGGCGAGCGTAAGCAGAAAAAATATATAAAAATTTTAGATACTGCCAGTGTTCTCATTGGCAGTATCTTTGTTTCGTATAGATGAGTAATAATGGCTTCTTTGGTCTATATCTTGCACCAAATTTGCCTGATAAGGAGTCTTCTTATGCAAAAGCCCTCACCCTTTCGTTTTCTGCTTGTTTTACTGCCAGTTATCTTGATTGTGATTATCGCCATTTTTGTTCGAAAAGAGATGGCCAGGATTGCAGGTATTGAAACCATTGTGCCTGATCCTGTCAGCGGCGAAATCACCGAAGCACCTGCTTTCGATGAAGAAGCAATTCAAAAGGCATTGGATGAGGCAATTGCCAGATTAAAAGCAACTGATGAAGGCTTTTTACTCTACACAGTCAAAATAGATAATATTGAGTATTCAGA
>CAZRKL010000125.1:0-7369 GCA_964600595.1 uncultured Leptolinea sp. | reverse complement strand
CAGGTTTTCTCACCGGGCAGTCCGTCCACCGGGCTGTAACCTGTGCTGGTGGCTGTTATCTTTCCATCCGCAAAACCGCACAGAGTGGTATGCTCCGCCAGGTGAATGGTGATGAGCGGCCCATTTTCTGGATTTTTTAGGGCAGCCCAGGTGTGCGCCAGCCCATCGCTACCGTGTTTCATATAATTATCTTCCTGAAACTGCGATGGCAGGGCATACTTTCTGGCAGATTCCGGCAACTCTTGAAACAAATAATCATCAAAGGCAATCAGGATACTGCGATCAGGAAAAGCAGATATAGCATCCTCTGCCATGCGACAGGATATCTCATTCCATTCCGGAAGCAGCGGAACTGTCTGCCAGAGACGCTCTGTTGAGAATGACAGAAGTGCAACGATGGCACGATCCGTGAGCACCCCTCCCACCGGGTGGATCAGTACAATCGGCTCTTCCGTGTTTCTCTGCCGGATGATATTCAGGCATAACTCGGGCGATGCTTGCAGGGGTTCCGTTTGGTCATGCAACCAGAGGGAGATGAAATTTCGGTAGGGGCGCAGGATGATCATGCTTTGATTTCCTCCATCAAGCGCTTTCCCTCCATAGCGATGACACCCTCTTCATCAGTTGGCAGACAAAAGATGGCAACCAGGCTACCCGCCTTATCAATGCGGTTTAGCTTGCCTCCCTCTGCAAGCGTGTTTTTATCCAAATCCAGGCATACACCACACCATTCCAAATCCTGGCAGGCAGCCTCTCTCACCGCAGCATTCCTAGCGCCAATATCATCAGTGAAGATCAGCGCGTCTACCTCTCCCAGAAGCAGAGCATAACTGGCTATGGTTTCTCTAAGCCTGCGAATGTACATGGCGTAAGCGAGCTTGGCTTTTGGATCATCCTGTTCGAGAATTGCCGCCTGAATGTCGCGAATATCACTGGAGAAACCGCTCACCCCGAGCAGTCCTGCCTTTTTGTTTAATACTGCATCCAACTCCAAAGGAGTGAGGGAAAAATCATCCAGGAGGCGCAGCACCAACAGGGCATCCATGTCACCGGTACGGGTGCTCATCATCAGCCCCGCCAGAGGCGTGAAGCCCATGCTGGTATCCACACTCCTGCCTTTGCGGATTGCGGCGGCGCTCGATCCCCCCGTCCCCAGATGGCAGGCGATCATATTTAAATCAGACAAATCCCTGTCCATTGCCCGGGCGACATAACTGGTCACAAACTGATATGAAAGTCCGTGGAATCCGTATTTCCGATATCCACTCTCACGAATGATCTGTGCTGGCAGGGGATATGTGTATGCGCTGGGCGGGAGGGATGCGTGAAACGCAGTGTCGAATGTGAGATATTGGCGGCAACCGGGCAGAAGTTCGCGGCAGGTTTCTATCACGCTCCACGAATTCGGGTTGTGCAGTGAAGCTAGCGGCAGGCAGGCGCGAATTTTGGGTTCAACTGCTGGTGTAAGCCAGGTGGATTCCTGGAAGCAACTGCCTCCGTGCACAAAGCGGTGACCGATAATGTCGATTTCCAACCCCTGCTCGCGCAAGGCATCCAACACCAGCCTGGCGGCTTGAGGATGATTGGGTATGGGTTGGATGTCTTTTTGGTAAGATGATCCGCTGTGATGTTCAATATACGCGGATTCGCTGCCGGTTACCCCCACCCGGTGCGCTTTCCCTGACATCACCACCATCATGTCCTGTGAACAGGCATCATACACCTTGTAATTAAGCGAACTGCTGCCGCAATTGAAAACCAGTATTTTCATCATCCACCCACTAAGGAGAGCATTTTTCCTGATGGAAAATCTCTCACTGCAATCCTATCACTATTGAAAGGCAGCATCAACCAACCGGCGGGTGATACTCATCCTGTTTTTCTCGTCTTTTGTGCTTAATCGGGGTAAACTTGTGAAAAGTTAAGCATTATCTGTGGGGAGGTTGGTCATGCGCAAAGCCGTGAGCATCAGTCTGGGTAGTTCAGAGCGGGATAAAGAAGTCACCATTGAATTAAATGGGGTTGAAATTAACATCCGCCGGGTGGGGACCGATGGCGATGTGGAAAGAGCGCATCGCATGTTTACCGAGCTGGATGGACAGGTGGACTGCCTGAGTGTGGGCGGTGTGGATTTGTATCTGCCGCTGGGGGAGCGCGAGTATCCCCTCTACGCGGCGTTGAAATTGGTGGACGGTGTGAAAAAGACACCGGTGGTTGATGGTCGTGGATTAAAACATACCCTCGAACGACGGGTATTTGAACTGGCAAAACCGCAGCTTCCTGAAATCCCTCATTTTAAGCAGGCGTTCGTGCCGGTGGTGGTTGATCGGCTGGGTCTGGCTGAGGCTGCGGGCGAGGTGAGTGACCAGGTTGTCATCGGTGACCTGATGGTCGCCCTGGGTTTGCCTTTCCCCATATATGGGCTGCCGGCGTATCACCGGGTGGGAAAAATTCTCCTGCCGGTGGTGAGTTATTTCCCCATGAGTATGCTGTTTTATGGCAGTAATAAGAACGAAGTGTACCACCCGAAGTTTGTCAAATTCTGGCAGGGATCAGATTTGCTGGCGGGGGATTTCCTCTTTATGCGGAAGTATGTGCCAGATGACCTGGCGGGTAAGTGGGTGGTGACGAACACCACCACCGAGAAGAATGTGGATTTTCTGCGCGAGCGCGGTGTATCCATGCTGATCACCACCACACCGCGTTATGAAGGGCGCTCATTTGGCACCAATATGATGGAAGCTGCCCTCACCGCGTATGCGGGATTGGGAAGGGTGCTGACAAAAAATGAGCTCAACAAGTTGATTGATGAGCTCAAGCTGGTACCCAGTGCGCAGAAATTGAACTAAAACTCGTTACTATGCATCCGGTTTGCGATTTTCATCGATCGTAATTTCTTTTAGGCTGTCTGCAACCGCCTGCTGCAGCTTATCGCGCGAGGGCTTTCTTTTCCCCAGGCTTTTAAGCGATTCCACCAATTGAGAGGTGACTTTACGGGTGAGCTGGTTGAGGCTTTCTTTAGAAAGCTTCTGCCCTTTTTCAAACCACTCTGCTGCTGCGTATCCCATTACCACGGTGGTCGAAGCGGCAATAGCAGCTGAAAGGATCCACCCCGGAAGACCGCCTAATTTGCTCAACTCCTGGAAGAGCATTCTACCCAGAAAGCCCATACCAAACGTGACTACCAATTCACGCGCGCGCTCCAGGTTGATCTTGTAGTTGTACACCCGCGCAATACCCAGCACCATCACTGATTGGTTAATGATCAGTGGACCAAAATCAAGCACCGGCAGGGGAATCAGCGCGATGGCGGCGGAGATCGAAGAAGCGCTGATAATGCTGCGCCATGCCAACTTCCAGCGGTATTCCGGCAGCGCGCTGCCTAATGCAGCCACAATGGTTGGATCTGCAACAGCGATGGCGACCACAAGTTGATCCAGGTTCTTTCCATCTTTTGCCACTATGGGAATCACCTGTGAAGGTTCCAGCTCCAGGTGTTTGGCAGCCAGTTGAATTACCCCGGGTGCATCCTGTTTGACCATATCCACTTTATTCAGTGCCACAACAAATGGTTTATGCAGGCTTTTGAGCTCATCAAAGATTTCTTTTTCGGTTTTCTTGATTCCCTGAATGGCATCGAAAAGGATAATGAGAAAATCAGCCTCGCGGGCGGCGCGCAGGGCTTCATCCTTTTCGTTCTCGCCTACCTCACCTACTGCATCCGCGCCGGGGGTATCCACCACCGCGAATAATCCTGCATCTGCTGTCTGATTCACCCGGGTAGTTCCGGGCAACGGGCTGACTTTGGCGGTATCTGTTTTTGCATGGATAAACTGGTTGTAGAGAGTGGATTTTCCTACATTCGCCGGCCCCACAATAACCACGCGTGATTTCTGTCCAAATGTCTGTTTTAACTGGTTGGATGACATTTTTACCAGCATTTTGACCAGCGCGCTTTCAGTAGGAATTCCCTTCACCAGGTTTAACAGGTTGTCTTTTTCTGTCTGTGATAGTGAATCCCAGATGGTTCGGACGGATTCTTGTACTTCAGGAGGGAATTTCTTGATTACATCATCTAAAGTGGACATGTTTTTTTCTCTTTCAATTTGTTTTGCTTATAGACATTGTAAACCATTCAGCCTTAACACGGCAAACAAAGTATTGGGCACCCAATCGGCTGATAGCCGGAGGGTGGGATATAATCAAAAATACTTCACAGACAGCAAGGTGGGTTCAGAGAATTAATGAAAATTCAAGCGGTTTTATGGGATCTGGATGGGGTACTGGTCGATACACAGGAAAACCACTTTCTTTCGTGGGTAGAAGCATTAAAAGATTTTAACGCAACGATGACACGCGATATGTTCACCCGCCTGTTTGGGATGAACAACCAGGGTACGATAGAATCTGTGCTGGGTGAACCGGTAACGGATGAACTTGTGAATACCATTAGTGCTAAAAAAGAGACCATTTTCAGGGATCTGATGCGGGGGAACATCCATCTCATGCCGGGGGTCGATACCTGGCTGCACTGGATGGTCGAAAATCAAATTCCCCAGGCAATCGCATCCTCTGCGCCGCCCGAAAATATCGACCAGGTGCTCGACAATCTGGATATCCGCGGTCTGTTTCAGGCAGTGGTACCCGGGTATGGTCATCCCTCCAAACCCGATCCCTGGGTTTTCCTTACTGCGAGCGCGGCTTTGAATGTGCCGGGTAGTAATTGCCTGGTAATTGAAGATTCAATTGCGGGTGTGCTGGCTGCCAAAGCTATAAGGGCAACCTGCCTGGCGGTGACCTCTACAAATGGCGCCGATAACCTGTACAAAGCAGGTGCGGATGTGGTGGTGCAAACACTAGCAAATATACAGCCCTTCGAAGTAATTCAATAAAACCTTTCGATTTTTCTCACAAAGCCAATCATTGTATTTCTGCTGACAGGCATAGCCGATTAATCTCGAAATCATGTAGAATACATATAAATATTCATAGATTCACTAAATATTTATAGATACCTTTTACCAACCTGGCTATAGTGATCATTATGGGTGAGTTTTCGTGGACCAGATTGGGAGCGAAAATAGGTGGATAAGAAAAAGCCGGCTGAGAATATTGGTACGCAGGAGGAATTGTTACGCATCCTGTTTGACGAATCACGGGATGCCGTATTTATTTCTGATACCAACGGCAAATTTCTGGATGTAAATAGTCGGGGGTGTGAGCTATTCAAGGCGCAGCGGAAAGACGTTCTCAAGCTGTCGGTAACACAAGTAGTTGTCCCCGATGATTTAATAAAAACACCTGTAAAAACAACTGAAATACGCACCGGGCATCCTGTTACGCGTGAACGGTTGGTGCAACGGCCGGATGGCAGCCGCTTTCAAGCAAGAGTAACCGCATACCGCCTGGATGATAAACGTCTTCTGACCGTTGTAAAAGATATCACTTCTGAGGCTGCTGAAAAGAGAAGATACGAGAGCATAGTGGATGCCGCCAGTGAGGGTATCTGGAGTATGGATGCAGATCACCGGACGATGTATGTCAACCCGCGTATGGCTGATATGCTGGGGTACACAGCTGAAGAGATGCTGGGGCATCCGGTGGAAGATTTCATTTCCTCCGTCGATCTAAACGACCATCAGCAAAGGATGATTAAGCGTCACGAGGGTGTTCCCGAAAATTACCAGCGCAAGCTCCGCAGAAAAGACGGCTCTGAAGTAATTTGTCAGGTGTTTGCCTCTGCTTTAAAAGACATAAACGGAAAATTTGCCGGATCATTCGCGCTATTTACCGATGTTAGCGAACAAACCAGGCTGGAAGAGTCTCTTCAGGAAACACTTGAATTTCAGCGGGTGATGCTCGACAACATCCAGCAGGCGGTCGTGTTAACCGACCCTGATGGAAAGTTTATTCGTGTAAACAATGCTTTTCTGAATATGTTCGGGTATAGCCTTGCAGAGGTGGAAAAACTCACTATTCAGAGTGTGACAACACCGGAATATTTCCATGCGAGTCACAAGGCTCAAATCGACCTGCTGAATGGATCAAAGCAGCTTATCGAAATGGAAAAGGAATACATCCGGAAGGATGGTTCCCGATTATGGGCTGCAACAACAGGTACTTCTGTACGCAATGAAGATGGAAGTATCCGCTACCTGACAGCTTTTATTCGTGACTTAACCAAACAAAAATTGGCCACTCGTGACCTAGAAGAAAGCGAAGAAAGAAACCGAACCATCCTGGAGCATCTTTCTGAAGCGGTTTTTGTTCACGATCGTGATGGGCACTTAATTTATGTTAACCAGGCTGCTTCCACTCAAACCGGCTTCTCGCGTGAAGAATTGTTGCGAATGAAAGTTATGGATATTGATGCCGGGAGTGTTGATCGCGATGATAAGGGGAGTATCTGGGATCAGTTACAAAAAGACAAACTCATTACTATTGAAGTAGAGCATCGCCGTAAAAATGGTTCAACGTATCCCGCCGAGGTGCGGATTAGCACCATGATACATCATGGCGACCTGGTTATCCTGGCTACCGCGCGAGATATTTCAGAACGGAAACAGGCGGAGAAGCTGCAAAAAGAAAGCGAAGAGCGTGTCAATACCATTTTCGAACACCTGTCTGATGCGGTATATGTGCACAAGCTCGATGGGAATCTGATATATGTGAACCACGCATCCAGCCAGCAGACTGGTTACACGCGCCAGGAATTACTGGAAATGCACGTGGGACAAATTGACGCTGTCAGTACTACACGGAAAGATCTGGATGACCTGTGGAAGAAAATAGATTTAGGTCAACAGACCTCTTTTGAAAGTGTTCATAAGCGGAAGGATGGAACGACTTTCCCGGTGGAGATCCATATCGGCAGGATGTCTTTGCAGGGCGAAGAGATTATTTTTGGAACGGTCCATGATATCACCGAACGGAAAAAGGTGGAAGAAGCTCTCAAGAAAAGCGAAGAACGTTTTCAACTCGCCATGGAAGCTGCGAATGAAGGTATCTGGGATCTGGATGTGGTCACCAACCAGGTGTATTGCAGCCCCGGATACTGGAAGATGCTCGGATATGACCCCGCCACTTCCACTTTGGATAACCAATTCTGGATCGATCTGCTGCATGATGATGACCGTGATATAGTTGTCGGGGCGATGCAGGAGTGTATCGATCACAAGAATCCGAACTATGTTCAGGAATTTCGTTTGCGAACGGGTAATGGCGGCTGGAAATGGATTTACAGCCAGGGCAGGGTGTTCTATACCGATGATAAACGCCAGGCGATTCGAATTTTGGGAACCCATACAGACATTACCGAACGAATACTGGCATTAGAGGCACTTCAGATAAGTGAAGACCGGCTGTCAAA
>CAZRKL010000124.1:0-7625 GCA_964600595.1 uncultured Leptolinea sp. | reverse complement strand
GTTATTTGAACATGGTCCAGACCAGCTTTGATTAATGACTGGGTAAATTCTGGATTTGATAAGCGTCTTCCATTTGTATTTAGACCGGTAATCAAACCTTTCATTTCAGCGTAGGCAATGAGCTCTGGCAAATCATTGCGCAAGGTAGGCTCGCCCCCAGTGAAGACTATATGCGGAATCCCAAGATCCCAGATTTTATCTAGTATGGTCATCCATGATTTTGTATCGAGCTCAGGATAAGATCTTTCCCGCGCATTATAACAATGGAGGCAATCATTATTGCAGCGGTAAGTCACCGCAAGATCCATGCGGTAGGGCGCGGATAATTTAGCTGAAAATGGTATATTCGTTTCAAGAAGCAGATCATGGATGGGGCAGGCACCATCTGGTTTGATTAATTCATTAATCTTACTGATGACTTCATCCACATCCTGCTTGATTTTCGCTTTGTCAGTTTGATATATTTTAGATAAATAGCTGCTAATAACTTTCTCATCGAACTTTTCGAGATGAAGTTTTGTAATGGTCATCGCTGTCGGGTTGACGTGCAATACTCGGTCTGCGTTTATCATGACGACGCCAGAACCATCTTCTTCGATTCGCAAATGAATCCTGGATTTTTCACCCTGTTTCGCATAGTTGTAATGATACAAACCCGGTTTGGGCGTTTCTACCGGGTTTATTAATTTTCCTGCAAAAAGATTGAAGTTGGTGTTAGCCACGACTCACCAGAAGATTATCTTCCGCCACCAGCGCAGGCACAGGCACAACCGGCGCATGCGCAGGCGCAGGCACATCCACCACCTCCACTTCGATGGCTACCACCTGAGCTGCGATAGGTGGATGGCGGCGGCGGCGGATTGGTCTTATTGGTAATACCTGATGTGAACGTGGTGAGATCCCCAACCAGGTTGCCGGCAAAAGACTGAACATTATTGGCAATTGAGGCGGCAAAATCTGATCCAGGCAGGTTAGGCATGGTGATGGTTGTCCTGGAGGGTAAGCCACCACCTGTCATCACATTTCCAGCAGGAACCGTTGAAGCCGGTGAAGATCTGTAGACCGGGTCAAAACCACCCCACCAGCGCGGTAGAATAACAGGAGTTGGGCCAAATACATCTCTTGTTTTGTCTGTGTAATCTTTATCGAGCATGGTCCATTCCATATATTCATCGTACTTCTGGCTCTTTATCTCTGGCGTATCGGCAGCCTGAACCTGTGCCCATGCACGCTTATTAATATCCTCATAGTAAGCGATGGTCTCCTTGCGGCTGAACCCTTTCATTTTTTCAGCAACTTCCTTCACAATGGAAACCATAACAGCCTGCATTTCCTTTTGACGGGCTTTTCCAGCAGGTTGATCAAAAGCGGCAATAAATTCTGCTTCGTAAGGCTGGAGTGTTTCCAGGTTTGCTCGATTTATTTCCAATTCGAGTGGTTCCTTTGTTTTAACGATAGCAGCTTCTTTCTTTATTACACCAAAAAGAACCATGGTTAAAATCTTATCCATCGGCTGCTCCATGAGAATGGCAGCTTCGACTGCGGTGAGCCCTCTCTTTATTCCATGTCCTTCAATAGCAATCTTGGGGGGCAAGTATTGCATTTTGCGTTTTTTATTAGCTTTATATCCCGCATAAATGGCAAATACCGTTAATCCAACAAATAAGAGAGCAACACAAGAGCAAATTAACCAGGTCGGGTCAAATGAAACCCCAGTTGAGATCGAGCTTTCTGGTACATAGTTGGATGGAAACGCCGCGGCAAACTCATAGCGGGTGGATAAATTGGCATTACCAGATTCCCATGTATAGGTTACCCGTCCCTCTTCATCCAAATATGTTTCCGGCTCTCCAACACCAGGCCATCCACTTCCGGCAATTTCATACTGAGGTTCTTCCGGTAGGATGTTGGGGGGCAGATGCAAAGATACCCTAACATAGGATGTTCCCTGGACATAAGCGGAACCAAAATAATTCGGTGAAAATCTTACGCTTGCATATCCTTTCGTATCCCCTTTGTTGTAGTGGAAATAGACATTAGTAATGCCATCCACACGCATCATCACTGTTCCGGTACGTCCTGGTTGAATGGCATTTCCACCCAACCCGAGGGTTACTCCATCTGAGCCATCGGTGAGGTACTGTGGATCTGCCCTGGAAATGTCTGTAATGGCTTTCCCATCTATTGACGCACTAACTGAGCTGATATTGAAGGTTCCATTTGGCAGACCAATATCAACATAATCGATTGGAGATGCTGAAGTATCATTTGTGAAAACATACTGATACAAGATGGATAATGATCCATCCTCCTGATAATACGCATCCACAATTGCCTGATCGACCTGAAAGAGATAGGTTTGGGCTGATACAGGCTGGAAAACATTCAAGAAAAGGAACAGGAAAAGAATAATACTGGCAGTAATCTTCTTCATTTGGTATCTTCCTCCATCAATATGTATACGATGGATTTACCATTTAGGTTCTTCAGTTAATTGATAGGTCGACTTGCAATATGGACAAGATACCACGGGTGCCCCGGCAACCATGGAAATATGCTCGGGAGCTAAAGCGCCGCCGCAAGATTGGCATTTCAAGGTTTCCAATTTTACGTTGCCCGGTAAGTCAACATTCACTGTAACATTCTGCGTTTGGTTGGTAGCAGGGGCTGGTTTGTGATATGAAAAATATGCCAATCCTAATCCAAGAGCACCCACGACAAACCCCACGATGATCCATCCAGCTGAACCATTTTCGCTGAAAGCCCCCAAAACAAAGATCACACCGAAGAAGATCAGGATGGGTGAGACTATCTTGCCGATTAATTTCATTTCTGCCTCCTTGTTTGACGCAGGATATTTCAGTATTAGAATCCTAATAAATTATACCGTAGGAACGTTTCAATCATGAAAGGTTTCACCATGACAGATGCGAATATTTTAGAAGAATTACAGAATTTGCGCGAACAAATTCAACATCATAATTATCTATATCATGTGATGGATGCGCCTGTTATTAGTGATTCTGAATTTGATTTGTTACTCAATAAATTAAAAAGTATCGAAGCAAAGCACCCTGAGTGGGTGACGCCAGATTCACCAACCCAGCGAATTTCGGTTATTGCTGCCACTAAATTCAACAAGGTAACACATCCCGCGCCTATCCTCAGTCTGGCGAACTCATTCAGCGGGGATGATGTATTAGCATGGTATGCCCGAATACTTAAACTCGATGAAAGAGTTGCCAAAAGCAAATTTGTTGTAGAGCCGAAAATAGATGGATTGACGGTAGTTTTGCATTATGAAAATGGTTTATTTATTCAGGGTGCCACACGGGGTGATGGGATTACGGGAGAGGATATCACAACCAATTTACGGACGATTCGTTCGCTGCCGTTAAGAATTCCGGTTAATAAAATTGATTTCAATCCACCCCAAAAACTTGTTGTTCGTGGTGAAGCGTTCATCCACACAGCAGAGTTTGACAAACTAAACGCCAAGCTCGCGCAGGATGGCGAAAAAGTGTATCTAAATCCCCGGAACACCGCTGCGGGCTCATTAAGGCAATTAGATCCCTCCCTCACAGCTTCACGTCCCTTAACCATACTCATCTATCAAATTGTTGAATTCGATGGAGATAACCCCCCACAGACACAATGGCAGGTATTGAATTTTCTGAGCAAGATGGGTTTTCCGGTTACAAAATTGGCAATGTTATGTGATGATATTCACGAAGCCATCCGTGCGTGTTTGGCAGCCGGCGAAACCAGGGATCAGATTCCATTTGAAATTGACGGAATGGTAATCAAGCTGAATGATTTAGATACTGCCGAGGCTCTCGGATTTGCAGGAAAAGATCCTCGCGGTGCCATGGCATACAAATTCCCCGCAAGAGAAGTAACAACCAGACTCAATGATATTCGAGTAAATGTTGGCAGGACTGGTGTATTAACCCCCTATGCTATTTTGGAGCCTGTGGAAATTGGAGGGGTGATCGTGCGTCAGGCAACTTTGCATAATTTTGACTATATTTCAGAAAAAGATATCAGAATAGGAGATTCGGTCCTTGTCAAACGGGCAGGTGAAGTGATCCCTTATGTTATTGGACCAATCACCGGTTTGAGAACGGGAAAAGAGTCAGTATTTATCCCACCGTCAACATGCCCGGTATGTGGTACAGCATCAGAGCATATTGAAGGTGAAATTGCCTGGTATTGTGTAAATGCTTCCTGCCCGGCTCAATTAGTACGCAACCTGGAACATTTTGTATCACGAGAAGCAATGGATATTGTCGGGCTGGGGATTAAGATCGTCGAACTGCTGGCTGAAACAGGATTAGTAAAGGATGTTGGTGACATCTACTACCTGACAATAGAAAATTTAACAAATCTCGAAGGATTTGGTGAGAAAAAAATACAAAACCTTCTGAATGCTATTGAGGAATCAAAAAATCGGCCTCTGCCAAGAT
The DNA here is from genome assembly GCA_964600595.1 of uncultured Leptolinea sp. GTDB lineage: Bacteria > Chloroflexota > Anaerolineae > Anaerolineales > Anaerolineaceae > DAIOEK01. The sequence continues at coordinate 3,159 of CAZRKL010000124.1, read as the reverse complement.
TAATCACCGCATTAGGAATGAAAGGTGTAGGGGAAATTAGCGCCATCAACCTCGCAAATCATTATCCTGATATCGACCTTTTAGCCCAGGCTTCCATTGAAGACCTTCAAAATATTGAAGGCGTAGGACCCAATACCGCTCTTTCAATTTGGGATTGGTTCCAACGCGAGGCAAACCAAAATCTGCTTGAAAAACTAAAACTTGCTGGTGTAAAAACCAAAGATGACTCAGCGGGAAAATCGGCATTGGTATCATTAACCCTGGAGGGAAAGGTTTTTGTAATTACTGGAACCTTACCCACACTCAGCAGAGATGACGCGAAAAGTCTTATACTTTCACATGGTGGTAAAGTAACTGACAGCGTTAGCAAGAATACCGATTATCTGGTTTTGGGAGAAAACGCAGGAAGTAAACTTGAGAAAGCGAAGCTTCTTGGTATCCCAACACTGGATGAGGAAAGTCTAAAGCTATTAGCCGGATAACAGAAGGGTAATAAATGACAATTCACAAATCCAAAGTAAAGATCGCCATTGTTGGCGTAGGGAACGTCGGTGCAACATTTGCGTACGCGCTATTGCTGAGTGGTCTGGCGTCTGAGATGGTGCTGATTGATGCAAACCAGACTAAAGCAGAAGGCGAGGTGATGGATTTGAACCATGCTATTCCTTTTACAAATCCGGTAAAGATATATTCCGGAACATATGAGGATTGCAAGGGTGCGGCTATCACGGTCGTTACAGCGGGGGCCAGTCAGAAACCCGGAGAAACACGACTCGATCTGGTACACAAAAATACAAATATTTTTAAAAGAATTATTCCGCAAATTGTCGATCATAACCCGAACGGAATCTTATTGATTGCCACAAACCCCGTCGATATACTCAGTTATGTTTCCTGGAAAGAAAGCGGATTGCCGGATAAGCATGTGATTGGATCTGGAACCATTCTGGATACTGCCAGGTTCAGATACTTACTGAGTGAGCACGCGCAAGTTGATCCACGGAGTGTTCATGCGTATATTATTGGGGAACATGGAGATAGTGAAGTGCCTGTATGGTCACTGGCAAATATTGCTGGTATGCGGTTGGAAGATTACTGCCGGGCAAATTGTGTCAGTTATAAAGAAAAAGTGTGGCAGAATATCTTCGAACAAACAAAGAATGCAGCTTATGATATTATCCAGCGCAAAGGTGCAACATTCTACGCGATTGCAAATGGATTGCTACGTATATGTGAAGCTATCCTGAGGGATCAGCATACAGTTTTATCAGTATCAACACATATCCAGGGATACCCCGGAATAGAAGATGTCTACCTCAGTATGCCAACCGTTATTGGCAGAGATGGGGTTATAAAAACCATAAATCTGACGTTGTCGGATAAGGAGTTGTCTGGATTCCAAAATTCAGCAAATGTAATGCACAATTTGCTGAAGGAAATTGGATATTAGGCTGATTTTTGGTTACTTCTTGATCGCGTTAATTTCCGCAAGTACTTTTTCAACAGCTTCTTTTGTTATTCCCGCCTGTTTCGCCTGGGGCATATTTAATACCGCGCCGATGGTCATTCCCCTTGCCATTCCAATGAGAGGATTTGTTGAAATACCAGGGATGTACTTGTCCAGAATTTTTACTGCATTTAGATCATCCAATATAGTTCCAATTGTTGAATCGAGTGTATAAGCCATCTTTACCCCTTTCATTTTTTTCAATTGTTGATATTACTTAATACTAGTCCACTAAAACAAATAGTCAACCCTAATAATCAACCTTCGCCGCAGGCATCAACTGCCAGGGCAATCGCGCCCAATACACCAGACTGATTCCCCAACTTTGGAGGGATGATATAGTCAGATATATTATTTAATAGAGTGTCTGATTGGACGTAATTATTTACCAGGGAAAGTGTTTTTGACCTGATTACATCTAACAATCCGGGATGTTGCGCAACTCCTCCGCCGACAACAATCCGCATTGGGGAATACATCATGATGATATTACAGATTGCCAGAGCGATATATCTGGCTTCAAGATCCCATGCTGGATGATTATCTGGTAAATCCTGAGCAGGGATATTCCACCTGGCTTTGATTGCTGGCCCGGATGCCAGACCTTCAAGACAATTTTTGTGATAAGGACAAATCCCCTCAAAAGGATCGCTCATCTTATCCTGCGGGATCAGGATATGACCACCTTCGGTATGAACCAACCCGTGGATAGGGGCTTGATTCGCAATCACACCCACACCAATCCCCGTGCCTACTGTTATATAAACAAATGGATCCAGCTTTCCCTTTGCGCCCGACCAGTATAGCTCTCCAAAAGCAGCAGCGTTTACATCAGTATCAAAGGCGATGGGAACATTGATTATTTTCGAAATATCTCCGCAAATATTGGTATTTTGCCATCCCGGTTTGGGCGTGGATGTTATGTATCCAAATTTCGATGAATTATTCTGCAAATCTACCGGACCGAAAGATCCAATTCCGATACCCAAAAGTTGATTTTTCTGATAATACGGTGTAAAAAACTCCACTACTTGACTAATTGTTTCCCCTGGGGTTGTGGTAGGTAAACGGATCTCTCGATCAATATGGTCTGGATCGGTACCTGCCATACACACAAATTTTGTTCCACCCGCTTCAATTCCACCAAACAATTTATTCATATATATCCTCAGGTTGAATCATCTTGTTGAGATAATTTTACCCTTAAATAATCACTCCCCAGAAATCCTGGGGAGTGATTATTCGTCACTTATTTTATGGATGCAGGTTCGTATTCAAGTATCTGAGATTCTATTGGAAAAGTAAGTTCATTTTTGCCTATCGGTCGAATGTGTAGGTGTTCCAAACTCATCACGCGAAAATGATATGCAAAGACAGTCATTGTGATTGCCAGTGGCAACTTTGATGGATACTTGATGATAGTTCTCCAGAAAAGTTTCCAATACTGGCTGCGCGCATCACTCTGGATACCAATCCACACAATCGTTCTAACAAATGCCTTCACTTCAGTCCAGGTCATCGTAACAGGTTCCCGGCGTGGGTTGAAGTGCTCTAACAGAGTGTTGATCCGTTGGTAAACTGATTCTGGTTCAAATAATTTTCTGACCAGGTTAACATAACCTTCCCGCAAGATTTGAGGATCCATTTTGGAG
>CAZRKL010000123.1:0-7667 GCA_964600595.1 uncultured Leptolinea sp. | reverse complement strand
GTGGAATCCTCATCCTGATCTTTGCCATCGGGAATGTTTTTTTTGACATTCCGGGTATAATCGATGATTGGCAGTTGCAGCAGAAGATAAAAACGAATCAGAATTCCAAAATTGACTTAAAAACAGCAACACCCTCACAATCTGGTACACCAGAAATTTACTTGTCACCTGCACAAATCGTGGCATCCAACGATCTACCCGCTTTCCAAAACACCACTACTCCCACACGAACACCTACACCTGTTCACGGCTTCATCCCCGATCGCATACTCATTGATTCGATATCTTTGGATGCGCCTGTGATCAGATCTGAAAGAAAGACTATTGAATTAAAAAACCTATGGTTCGAACAATGGTCCGCGCCTGATCTTTTTGCCGCTGGCTGGCAAGACCATTCCGTTCCGCTGGGTATGACGGGTAATACAGTCATCAACGGACACCACAATGTTTCAGGGAAAGTCTTCGGAAAACTGGTGGATATCGAAATACAAGATATCATTGAGGTGCGGTCTGGTGGTAAATCATTTTACTATGAGGTGAAAGAGATCATCATCCTCAAAGAAAGGGATGCCACGCTGGAAGAACGTATCAAAAACGCGTCCTGGATTGATAGAACAGGGGATGAACGTCTCACGCTGGTGACCTGTCATCCCAAAAACACGAATACGCACCGCTTGCTTGTCATCGCGTTTCCGGTTCTGGAAGAAGATGATTCGCGTACCGGTCAATGAACTGATTACCAGCAATTTTCAAGCGTTTTGACGAATAACCCCCGCCATGATACAATTCCGAAGCGCAGATGCTCTCTGCGCATCATTTCTTAGAATCCTACATTCCAAATTGGAATGTTTAACAAGTAGTAAAGGTAAGTATTAATGAAAGATAAAGTATTTAGAATTATTCCCCTCGGCGGATTAGGCGAAGTGGGTAAGAACCTGATTGTCTATGAGTATGGGGAGAATATTCTCATTGTAGACTCAGGTCTAATGTTCCCCTCCAACGAAATGCTTGGAATTGATTACATCATTCCAGACATTGAGTATCTCATCCAGCACAGGGATTGGGTCCGCGGGATCATCATCACCCACGGGCATGAAGACCATACCGGCGCCATTCATCACCTCCTGCAGGAGGTCAATGCACCCATCTATGCCACCCCCTTAACCCGTGGACTGGTGGAAGTGAAAATCGGCAAGAACGGACTAGCCTCGCGCGCGGTGCTCAACACCGTCCACGCCGGTGATACCATCCATCTCGGACCGTTCAAAGTTGAATTTTTCCATGTCTGCCATTCCATCCCTGATGGAGTAGGACTGGGAATCACCACTCCATTGGGATTGGTTGTGCATTCAGGAGACTACAAATTTGACCACACACCGGTGGATAACTGGCCATCAGATTACGCCAAGCTGGCTGAGTTTTCATCACGGGGTGTATTGGCGCTCCTGTCTGATTCGACCAATGCTGAAAGACCGGGTTGGACCCCTTCTGAAAAAGTTGTGGATGAGGCTTTTCGTAAAGTATTCCGCGAAGCAGCTGGCAGGATTATTGTTGTATCATTCGCCTCTCTTGTGAGCAGAATGCAGCAGGTAGCAAACGCAGCCGCAACATTCAACCGGAAGTTGGCATTTGCCGGCACTTCGATGGTCGATAACGCCAAAATGGCATCCAAGCTGGGCTACCTGGAAATTCCAGATGGTGTTCAGGTTCCAATTGACCAGGCGCTGGGTATGAAGGATAAAGATGTTGTTATCATGTGCACCGGTTCCCAGGGTGAGCCCGCATCCATTCTGGGCAGGCTGTCGATGGGCACCAACCGTCAGTTCGATATCAAGGAAGGGGATACCATAGTCCTCTCTTCTCACCCAATTCCGGGTAATGAAGAACCAATCTACCGCATGATAAACCGCCTTATCGAACGTGGCGCCAATGTTATTTATGAAGAGATCGCCGCGGTACATGTATCTGGACATGCCAGCCAGGAAGAAATGAAACTCTTACTGCATCTGGTCAGACCGAAATATTTCATCCCCATTCACGGCGAATTGCGCCAATTGACACAGCATGCCCGCCTGGCACAGGAAGTGGGCATCCCGGCTGAAAATATCCAGGTAATCCAGAACGGACAGGTGATTGAAATTTCCGCGAAAGGAATGCGCCAGAACGGCCGCGTCCCTGCTGGCGAGATTTTTGTCGATGGCTCTGGGGTGGGAGATGTCAATCACGATATCATGCACCAGCGTGAAGAACTCGCGCAGGATGGGCTGGTATTGGTTCACGCGAATATTGACCGCTTCACGGGCGAGATCCTTGGCGAACCCCAAATTACCACTTTTGGGTTTATCTCTCTGGAAGAAAATGCTGAATTCGTTCCAAACCTGAAAAATAAGGTGATTGATACCATTAAGCGCAGCGGACCAAAAGACCGGAATGAGCTTAACCGTGTTATCCAGTCTTACATTTACGCTGAAACCCGCAGAAAACCGGTGGTATTCTGTACCACAGGAAAATCATAATAAACAAAAAATCCCGATGCGACCTGCACCGGGATTTTCATCTATGGTAACCCCACTGACCTAACAGCGGGACAAAAGCGACCGCGATATCGCGGGTACATTCTGCATCTTCTCCTGCAGCATCCACCTGCCACACCTCAATGCGCTGCTCGCCATTATATTCCACTGGAATCACCATCCTGCCATTCGGGGCGAGTTGGTCTAATAATGGAGGCGGGGCAATCGGAGCGCAGGCAGCCACCAGGATGGCATCGTAAGGTGCTTTTTGCGGGTACCCGAGCGAGCCGTCTCCTTCAACAACTTCCACCCCTGTGGTGCCCGCCCGTAGCAGGTTATTCCGTGCCAGAGCAACCAATTCAGGAACCATCTCAATCGATGTGACATGCGGCGAGAGTTTTGCCAGCACAGCCGCCTGGTATCCACAGCCGGTTCCCACATCCAGGATATTATCTTCAGGTTTGATATCCAGCAATGAAGTCATCAAAGCTACAATGTAGGGTTGCGAGATGGTCTGACCATGCCCGATGGGCAGCGGATGATCAGCATAGGCTTCACCACGAAGGCTCTCATCCACAAACAGATGCCGGGGAACAGTTCGCATGGCAACAAGTACCCGCGGGTTGAGGATGCCCCTGCGTCCTATTTGCCAATCCACCATTCGTTCACGGCTGCTGCGGGTCTGTTCGGTATCCTGCATCACTCAACAACTCCCTCGAAATCATCCGGTCAATTTTCCCCATGGGATACCGCGACAAATCTGCAATCGGAACCCATCTATACTCCTGAACGCCCAGCGCCTGGAATTCGCCGGACATGTAGTCACAATAATACGCTGTTAATATTACCTTGAAATGGGTATAAGCGTGCCGGTAGGTTTTTTGGGCATGCCTTACATCGACAACAATGCCAAGTTCTTCCTGCAATTCCCGTTGCAGCGCCGCAGGTAAATCTTCTCCGGTTTCCCGTTTCCCACCCGGGAACTCCCACATTCCACCCAGTAACCCATCTTCCGGTCGGCGGGTAATGAGAACCGCGCCATCCTCCCTTTTCAGGATTCCGGCAGCGACTTCCACCACCGGTACAGCTGGTTTGGCGATTCGTACGGGTCGCTCAGTTTGGGTGTTGGATGAATAAGACACGCAATACCTGGTAAGCGGACATTTGTCACAGAACGGCTTCCCGGGCAGACAGACCGTTGCGCCTAAATCCATCCATGCCTGGTTGTAATCTCCAGCCTTCCCGTTTGGGAGGTGGCACTCCACAAATCCTTCAACTGCCTCCTGCAAGGCATCACTCCCCAGCGGATCAGAGAGATCAGCCAGGCGGGAGACAACCCGCCGGATGTTTCCATCCACAGCGCATACATCTTTTCCAAAGGCAATCGAAGCAATATCTGCCGCGCTGGCTTTCCCTACTCCCGGCAGATTTTTTATGGCGTGATAGTCCGCAGGAAAGATACAGTCATGTTGCTCGCAAATCAACTGCGCAGTCTTGTAGATGTTCCGCGCCCGCGCGTAATATCCCAATCCTTCCCACAGCTTCAACACTTCCTGTTGGGTACTTGTTGCCACGCTTGCAATATTCGGGAATTTTTCCATCCAGCGTTGGAAATATGGAATGACGCTGTCTACCCGGGTTTGCTGCAGCATAATTTCTGCGATCCATATTGCATACGGGTCGCTGGTCTGGCGCCAGGGAAGATCACGCTTATTGGCAGCGTACCAACCAAGAAGCGTTTCTGCCAGTGCGGTTGACATGGAATTAAAACTGAAACCGTGTTCGGGCAGGAACGATTTTTTGTTCGAAATTTTCGACTACATCAAGCAACTGCTGATACAACTTCATCCAGTCTTCGGAATCCATAACTTTACGAATTTGATCAGCGGTAGACATGGTTGCGCTCACCTGAATTTGCGGACGTTCACCGTAAGCAGTCGCCCAGGCTTCTTGAATCTCAAATCCAAGAACCTGTATCCCGGGGATGAAATCTCTCACCACGAACTCAAAATATTCCTGTTCTTTGTTCGCAGCGATATCCCAGGTCATAATGAGCTTGGCTGGTTCAGGCTGCTCCATTTTTGCCATGGTCGTACTCTAGGGTATAGATGTGCGTTTCCTGCGGCAGGGATGATAACGTCACCTTTAGAGAAGGGAGGGTTTCGATGGAGGTCAAGCCCATTTCTTTGGTGAACTTGTTCAATGGCTCCAGGTTTTGCGGGAGGCTGTGTTGAGTGGCATAATGCATGGGGATGACAATATTCGGCTCAAGCAGGCTGATTACCTCCGCGGCTTTCGCCGCATTCAGGCTTCCGCCGCTGCCGACCGGAACAAGGGCAATATTCACAGGTCCAAGCGCTTCCACCTCTGCCTGAGATGGCACATAACCAACATCCCCCATATGAGCAATTGTTAAACCGTAATAATCAAACACATACAAAGTATTTCGTAATCCATTGGGGCTCTTTTTGCCGCCGCCGTCTGTTTGAATTCCGGTGATGAATACCTCGCCAATTTCATATTCACCGGCGCCGGTGATGATCCGTGGCTCGCCCTTGACTGCCTGAATACAATTATGCCCGGGTGAGTCGTGACTCACGGTTACAATATCGGCTTTCAACTTGAGGGGCTCATAACCGACAACTTTTGAATCGTAAGGATCGGTGACAACGCTCGCCATACCGCGTTCTGACAACCGAAAACAGGAATGTCCATACCAGTTAATTTCCATCCAACCTCCGTAATCTGATGGAATTATACAATGAAAGTCACGGGCTATTGATGCTAATATCAGGAATTTGGATTCTCCTTTATCTTCATCCTAGAAAATAAAAAATCCGCTAGAATCAAATTATGAATCTTTGGGAGGTGAATAATGGCAAATGAGAATAAGCGAAATATCCGTGTGCGGGAGAATGGACCATATCTGGTCGATGGAGGTATCCCGCTGGTCAGAAAAACTCAGGTGGTAACAGAGTTTGGCGAGCCGATTGCCTGGAAGGTGGAAGGAGAGGTACCCACGGAAGGCGGGTACGCTCTCTGCCGCTGTGGTGGATCACAGAATAAACCGTTTTGTGATGGAACACACCGTAAGAATGGATTTGATGGTACCGAAACAGCCGATACAGATTTAACCGCAGACCGCCAGGTGACATTTGATGAAGGCAATGGCATTGTGGTCAAACAGGATACATCCCTGTGCATGAACTCCGGGTATTGCGGAACACGCTTCCGCAGTATCACTGAGATGGTTCAAGATGCGGATGATACTGAAGTCCGTTCGAACATCGCCGCCATGGTGGAACGATGTCCATCCGGGTCGTTCGTGTACAGCCTGGGGGATGATCCTGAAATCATTGAACCTGATCTCCCGGTTCAGGTGGCGGTAACCACAGAGATAACCGATGGAGGTCCGATCGATGGTCCGTTGTGGATTACCGGCAACATCCCCGTGGAAAGATCTGATGGTCAGCCTATGGAGACACGCAATCGGGTGACCCTGTGCAATTGTGGCAGATCGCGTAACAAGCCACTCTGCGATGGTACACATCGCCCCAGGTAATCATTATAGAATTGGTGAAATATTTTCACTTCGGTTAGGTGTTACAATTCACCCATTCCGGTGAGGCTGTTCCACCAATTGCGCTATGAATTTTCTGAAACAACACATAACCAAACGAAAAATCCTGATTGCGGCTGCCATTCTTGTTTGCGCCGCCGCGATCTGGTTCTTTAAAGACTCACTGACTGCCAATCTCTATGACGGAAAGGTGTTTACCCAGATCCGCATCATTAATCGGGTAATCCTGATCGCCGTATCCATGGTTATCGGCAGCCTGATTTTGTTTAATCTTTTTGAATATCTCTTCCCGGATAACCTGTATGAAAACCTTTTGGCGTTCATACAAGCCCGCCGTGGATCAGAAGTCAACCCGGACACACAAGAAAAGAGTTTCAAGCGTTTACAGATGACCCGGGGATTGTTGTTAAGCGCGCTATCCGCGGCTTTCTTATCCATCTTTGCCCTGGTCCTTCAGGAATGGGTATTCCTGGTAACCAAGGAATCATTCATGGATGCGCTGCCCTGGACAGAACGGTTGGGAGTATTGATCCAATCCGCCTGGATTTTGGGCATCTTCATCTTTGTGCTGATTCTGTTGCTCTGGGTGGCAGCAGCTGCAGTAAAAAAACCTGCCATAAACCGGGTAGTTCTGTTTCTCATCCGTTTAATCCCATCGGTTATTCTGGCAGCCGCGGCGTTATTGGTATTTGATAACTTTACTTACATCATGCTGGGTTTTGGCATCGTTGATTCCTACTCCATCTATCGGGCATCTTATGGTCTTGCATTTCTACTCTTTGTAAATAAAACTTACACAAGAATTCGTCTGGCTGATTCATTCAATCCGCGAAAAACTGTCGCATTAATTACGACGATCCTCTTTACTCTGGGTACAATATCAACCCTGACAGGCATATTTTCCCGCACAGCGGAGTATTCCTCCACTACAAAACCAAACCCCACCCGTACACCCAATATCATCCTCATCGGCTCGGATGGCGTAACCGCCGACCACCTGCCCATGTACGGTTATGAACGTGACACCACGCCCTTCATGTCCACCATCATAGATCAGGCGCTGGTTGCTGAAAGCAATTACGCCCAGACCGGCTCCAGTTGGGGATCCCTCATCGCCATGTTTACCAGTAAACTACCTACGCGCACCCGGGTGGTCAATCTGCCCGACGCGCTCATTGGAGATGACTCTTATCAGCACCTGCCTGGAATCCTCGAAGAGGTTGGTTACACCAATATCGATATTACCTATGAACGTTACGCCAATGCCTCTCTGGCAAATGTGCGAAACGGTTTTGACCGGATCAACGGCAAGGAAGTTAATAGCAATCCCCTCGTTGCCCGCCTGGGGAAGGTGCTGCCCGTCAACAGCCAGTACAACCTGGATTTACTCCTGGAACGGATCACGGACCGGGTGAAGCACATCTTTTTCATCCAGATCATGCCCAACCCATTTAAAGAGGTCAATACACTCACCGGGCGCAAAGATGCCACTTCACGCATCCCTGAAATGATGGAATATGTGAACCACGGAGACCAGCCTTTCTTCATCCATGTTCACCTCCTGGGAACTCATG
>CAZRKL010000122.1:0-7683 GCA_964600595.1 uncultured Leptolinea sp. | reverse complement strand
TAAATTGGCGGTTATAACGCAGTGCCCAATCCTGGCGGCTTTCTCCACTGATCAGACGGGCGAATTGGCTCAGAAGGGAGGGCTTTAGTTTCTCGAGGCTGACAGGAAGGTTCCAGACCACCTCGCGATGGTAGATCCGGTTCAGCATACGATGCTGAATGTCCCAATCTGATGCAGCACATGATGAGACAGTGTAACCTTCTTCAGGTATGGGTACCGCTTTTGTTGTGGATGCGTGCCAGGCGGTCCGTCTGACTTTCTCTACAAAACCAAGAGATTGATAAAGGTGGATGGCTCCCGGGTTGTCATTTCTGACCTGCAGCCAGGCAGCTGCTGCCCCCCGGCTTTGAACATAAGTCAGAGCTGATTGAGTCAGCATCCTGCCGATACCCCGGTTCCGGTGGTCTTCGCGCACAGCCACATTGGCAATCAGGAAGATTGGTTGGTGATTCTTTTGATACGGCAATAAAGTGAGGTTGCCGATAATCCTTCCATCTTCTTCCCAAACAAGTCCCTGGATTGGTGCCCATAGATCATCCACATAGCTTGTTAAGAATTCAAGCATGCGGGCATCTCTGGCTGATTTCCGCACCTGGCTGAGGTACGAAAAACCATCCTCATCCATGGTGCTGGCGAAGCATATCTCGATTAAGTCAGCCACATAATCCAGATCTCGGCGAATATCTACAGGTCTGATATGCGGATCTGAAAAAATAGGCGGGGCGGATACTACCTGGTGAAGCATAGGTCAATTATAGTATAGGGGAATAATGTTGGCGTGAATATTGCTATCATATCTGGGGATAGATGCCTTTTTGTTTATAGAAATCAAACGGATTGTTAATACGCTTCCAATAAATCACGAATGGGGCGAATGTTATAATCTTTTTAATTGGATTGTGGAGAGACCTACCTATGATGCGATTTGATAGATTTACAGAACGTGCTCAGGAAGCTGCCCAGAGAGCAGCGGAGATAATTCAGCGCTATGGTCACAACCAGATAGACACAGAACATATCCTGCTTGCTCTCATCGAGCAACCGCAGGGTGTCGTGACCCAGATACTGGAAGTGATAAAAGTAGATACCGCAGATCTTACAGAACGGTTGGATTTCGTACTCAAAACTACCCCGAAAGCGAATATTTTTGGCAGCGGAGCCGGACAGATATTTATCACCCCGCGGGTGAAAAGGATCATCGATCTGGCAAATGAAGAAGCCAATAGACTTAAAGATGAATATATTTCAACCGAGCACATTTTTTTAGCCATCATGGCAGAAAAGAATACTTCCGCAGCCCGAATTCTTGAAGGATCCGGACTGACCCGGGAGCGGGTGTATGATGCCATCATTCAGATTCGGGGTGGTCAACGGGTTACAGACCCGCAGGCTGAAACGCGCTACCGCACCCTTGAGAAGTATTCACGTGATCTCACACAAATGTCACGCGAGGGGAAACTGGATCCGGTCATCGGAAGAGACACGGAGATTAAACGGGTCATTCAAATCCTCTCCCGCCGCAAAAAGAACAATCCCGTTCTCATTGGGGAGGCGGGTGTAGGCAAAACCGCCATCGTGGAAGGTTTGGCGCAAAAGATTGCCATTAATGACGTGCCAGAGATTTTGATGGGAAAAAAAGTCATTTCCCTTGATCTGGGTGCGATGATCGCCGGATCGCGTTTCAGAGGTGAATTCGAAGAACGTCTGAAGGCTGCCATTGAAGAGATCCAGCGCTCCGAAGGCGAGATTATTCTTTTTATTGATGAGTTACATACCGTGGTAGGCGCCGGCGCTGCCCAGGGTGCGATGGATGCCAGCAATATGCTCAAACCGGCATTGGCACGCGGTGAACTACAGTGTGTGGGCGCCACCACATTGGATGAATATCACAAGCACATCGAGAAAGACGCCGCGCTCGAAAGGCGTTTCGCTCCGGTGTTCGTGGAAGAACCTAAACCTGAAGACACCTACCAGATGCTTTTGGGGCTGCGGGATAAGTATGAAGCGCATCACAAGGTCCGCTTCTCAGATGACGCGCTTGAAGCCGCCGTCAAACTTTCCTCCCGGTATGTCACCGACCGGCACCTGCCCGATAAAGCCATCGATCTGATGGATGAGGCGGCAGCCAAATTGCGAGTCGCTTTATTCTCTCTGCCGTCAGAGTTGAAAGATATGAAGACGGAAATTGACCGCCTGACAGCAGAAGAAGAACAGGCAGGGCAGGAGCGCGACTATGAACGTGCTGCCCGAAAGAAAGCCGAACGACTGCGTATTGTGGATGAATTTAATCAGGAACGCGATAAATGGGAATCGGAACATAAGCTGGATGATGTCGTTGATGTGAATGATATTGCCGAAGTCATCCACCAGTGGACTGGTATCCCTGTTTCGCAGATGATGGAAACCGAGGCTGCCAAGCTATTGAAGATGGAAGACCGCCTGGGAGAAAGGATCATCGGGCAAAAGGAAGCCGTCCACGCCATATCAGATGCCATCCGGCGCGCCCGCTCAGGGCTGGCTGATCCTCGCCGGCCGATAGGATCATTTATATTCATTGGTCCAAGCGGTGTTGGAAAAACCGAGCTGGCAAAAGCGTTGGCAGAGTTTATGTTTGATGATGAAGACGCACTTGTGCGTATCGATATGAGCGAATACCGCGAACAGCACACAGTATCCCGGCTGTTCGGCGCTCCTCCAGGATATGTAGGCTATGAAGAAGGCGGTCAGCTGACCGAAGCTGTCCGGCGGCGCCCGTACCGCGTAATTCTTTTTGATGAAATTGAAAAAGCTCACCCTGAGGTTTGGAACGCTCTGCTGCAAATCCTCGATGACGGTCGCCTTACCGATGGACAGGGTCGCACGGTGGACTTCAGGAACACAGTTCTGGTAATGACCAGTAACCTGGGCACAGAATTCGTCCGGAAGGGCGGCACACTCGGTTTTATTCCGCAGAGTGAAGATTCCGCTGAGCGGGAAGCGCACAGCAAGATTGAAAAAGCCCTTAAGGGCACATTCAGACCAGAGTTCCTTAACCGGGTGGATGAAATTATCATGTTCTCGCCCCTCTCGATGGATGAGATGAAGGAGATCGTGGATCTGCAGATGAAAGAGGTCAGCACCAGGTTGAAAGACAATGGCATATTTGTAGTCCTCTCACCTGCAGCCCGGGAATGGCTGGCAAAAGCCGGGTATGATGAAAACTTTGGTGCCCGTCCCCTTAAACGGGCAATTCAAAAACATGTTGAAAGCCCCCTTTCGGTCAAGTTATTAAGTGGAGAATTTGAAACGCTGAACAAGGTTGTGGTGGATGTGGATAGCGAAAAGGATGAAATTATTTTCACGGCTCAACCGGATACTTCAGACGAAGCTTCCAAATCCAGAACTGTCAGGAAGAAACAGGAAGAACCGGCATCTGGCTAATAACCTGTTGTGATTGGGGTTGCTCTTCTGGAGACAAAATGAACCTGAATGATGTTCTCACCCGCCTAGAATCACTCGGTAATGAAAAGACGCGTACCCGCTATAAAAAGATCGGCGCTGGAGATAACCTCTTCGGTGTTAAATTAGGAGATATCCGCAGAATTGCAGCGGAAATAAAGAGCGATCATCAGCTGGCAGTAGACTTATGGAACACCAGAAACGTAGATGCCAGGCTCCTCGCAATCCTCTTGTTTAAACCGCAGGATCTATCCCTTGAGGCGTTGGATCTGTTGGTTCGTTCAGGGAATTTTTCGCAGGTGGCAGATTGGCTTTCTGCTTATGTGGTAAAAAACCATCCCGAAAAAGAAGCACTGCGCAAGACTTGGATGCAGGATCCAGATCCCTGGGCTGCCAGAGCAGGATGGGGTTTGACTTCGGAGCGAATCAACAGAGATCCTGAAGGGCTTGATATTCCAGCCATCCTGGCGCGTATTGAGACTGAAATGGCTACCGCCGCTCCACAGGTACAATGGACCATGAATTTCTGTCTGGCGGGGATTGGGATAAATTTCCCAGAATTGCGGGACCGCGCAATATCCATTGGTGAAAAACTGGGCATCTATCGTGATTACCCGGTCTCCAAAGGGTGTACCTCACCCTTTGCCCCAATCTGGATCAACGAGATGGTCAAGCGGCAGAGCAAATAATTTATCCTGCCCGCCAACGAAATAAACCAAATTGACACAAAAAACGGAAACCTGTTGGTTTCCGTTTTTGATTTATTCTGAAAGGAATTACGCTTCCTTCTTTTCCTGCAATTCCTTCTGCCTGGCAGCGATAATTTCTGCCGTTAAGTGTTGGGGAACAACTTCATAGTGGTCATGTTCCATTTCGAAGAATCCCCGGCCACCCGTTATGGATCGCAGCTGAGTGGTGTAACGCATCATCTCCACCAGAGGAACGGTAGCGGTCACGATTGAGTGACCCTTCTCGGTGTTCATGCCCTGAACGCGGGCGCGGCGGGTATTCAGGTCACCCAGAACATCACCCATGTTTTCTTCAGGTACGGTGATGCGAACCAGCATGATGGGCTCGTTCAGCATCGGACCAGCATCCATAAATGCCAGTTTGAAAGCTTCTCGACCAGCAATTTCGAAGGCGATCGGTTTTGAATCAACCGGGTGTTCCTTGCCATCGAAGACGGCAACTTTAATCCGTTGTACAGGGAACCCTGCCAGGATACCTTCTTTCATGGTTGCCCGGATGCCTTTTTCAATCGCGGGCATGTAGCTGGAGGATACTGCTCCACCAAACACATCATTCACAAATTCAAAGTCTTCTTCCACCAAGGGTTCGATGCGCAGGTGAACTTCACCAAACTGACCGGAACCGCCCGTCTGCTTTTTATGGCGATACATCGCCTGGGCTTTTTTAGTAATCGTCTCAGTGTAAGGCACTTTGGGTTCTTCAACGTGCACACCCACCTGGAATTTTGATTCCGCCCGGCGGATCGCAACATCAATATGCTGGTCACCCATACCCATCAAAATGGTCTGGGATGTGGCATGTTCATTATGCCAGCTCAGGGTCATATCTTCTTCACAAAGGCGGGTAAGCGTAGGGCTGATCTTGGTGCTGTCTGCCTGGGTCTTGGGCGTGATGGATACCTGATATAACGCCTTGGGATAGGTCGGAACAGGCAGGGTCATCGGATGTGCTTTATCGCATAAGGTGTTGCCGGTCGAAGTCTCACTCAGTTTTGGCACAATGCCAATATCACCGGAGTGAACGGTTTTGATGGGCAGAACTTCTTTACCGCGGAGGATCTGCAGACTGCCAAGACGTTCTTCAACACTCTTGGCCTGGTTCCAAACGCGGGAGTCTGAATTCATAACACCGGAGTACACCCTGAAATAGGTTAGTTTTCCTACAAAAGGATCTGCGGTTGTTTTCCACACGTATGCGGCAAGCGGACCGGAATCGCTGGCAGCCAGAGTCTCAACCCCACCCTTGCCTTCAGCTTCCACCGCGGGGATTTCCGATGGCGACGGCATTAAGGTGACAATTGCGTCCAGCAGACGGGCAATACCAATTTCCTGCGTGCCGGAAGAGCAGAATACAGGAATAAATGAGCCTGAAAGGACAACTTTCTTTAAACCCGTCAGAACTTCTTGATCAGTCAGGCTGCCAGATTCAAGATACTTTTCCAGCAGGCTGTCTTCACCTTCAGCGGCAGCTTCAATGAGCGCAAGTCGAGCTTCTTCCGCGGCATCCTTATATTCAGCCGGGATATCAGATGCTGTTTTTCCGTCACCTTTGTAAGCTTTCATCGTGATGAGGTCAATCACACCCTGGAAAGCTGCTTTTTCACCCCAGGGCAGTTGGACCGGGATCAGGCGGGTATCTGAATGTTTCTGTACTGAATCGACTGCGGTTTTAAAGTTAGCGTTCTCGCGTTCCATCTTATTGATTACCAGGAAGCGCGGCAGTTTAAAACTATCGGCGTAGCGCAGCGCAACCTCGGTGCCAACTTCGAGACCAGCTACTGAATCAACCAGAACCAGCACACCATCAGCCACACGCAATGCAGAGATCACCTCTCCCACAAAATCGGTGTAGCCGGGAGTGTCGAGCAGGTTGATCTTGGTGTTGGCGTATTCAACCGGAATAATTGAAGTGGATAATGAAATTCCTCTTCTCTTCTCTTCATCTTCAAAGTCTGAGGCAGTGGTGCCGTCTTCTATCTTTCCCAAACGGGTTGTGGCACCAGAAAAGTGCAAAAACGCTTCGGTCAGCATTGTTTTACCAGAGCTGGAATGCGAAGCGAGGGCGATGTTACGGATGAACTCAGTCGTATATTCCTTCATGAAAAAATACCTTCCTGACAATCATGATGTGACACGAAATTCTATTTTAAGGTATGAAGGCAAGTTTGTAAAGCAGCTACCGCTTCAGGGTACCTCTCTGTAAGGAAACTTTGATAACAATAGTGAATCATGGTATGGATTTCTATAAAGAGGTCTATAATTCTAGACAGTTTCCGGTTCAATTTATTATCATCTATGCGCAATATTTTGTCCAAAATTATTCAACAAATACTTGTTTTACTCATTTTCCTGCCACTATTTGTCCTGACCGGCTGTCAGGCTTTCCCTTCTGCTGATCCCAATTCATCCCCTGTTAATCTGATCAATCCTAAACCATCACCAACCGCGGAGACGCCAAAACCTACTTCAACCACCGAGTATCTTCCTGTTCCTATCTTCATCGATCCAATAGTGCCGGATGAACTTGCGAAGCATGTGGTCATCCCTGAAGGGTATCAACGTTCAACCGATAGTTCAGCAAGTATTCATTTCACGCTGGTGGATGATACCGATCTCATGGAAAGAACCTACGCCGTGGTGGTGCCTTTCTTCACGGTTACCGATTCAATTAATAGCGCTGCTCTAAGGCAAGTTTGGTCAGGTATAAAACAAGATGTAAAGATCCAGATTACCAAAAATGATGCCGCCATTTTTACCCGTGTATGGGGAGATCCCAACCCTCAAAGTGTAGATATTACTTCAGAAATTCCAGCGGCAATTTTCCCGGGCGAAGATTTAGTCGTGTCCATCCTGCCCTTCGATCAATTAAACCCCCACTGGAAGGTCCTTGCCGTAGATGGCAAGTCTCCCCTGCAAAAGGATTTTTTAACTTCTGATTACCCCCTCACCGTATATTTTGGATTCACAGGTGATACCCTCTCCCAAACGATACTACAAGAGAAAAACCAGGTTTCCTACACCAACCGGGATGCCAGCCAGATGACAACCCTGGTAATGACCGGCACCACCGCGCTTGCCCGCGCGACGGCAAATAAAATGGATACCAAAGGGATAACCTACCCGGCAGAGAATGTTCAAGAAATACTAAGCAACGCGGATATCACACACATCAGCAACGAGGTTTCTTTTTCCCCTGATTGCCCACCCGGGAATCCCTTTCAGGGCAGCATGATCTTCTGCAGCCGTCCAGAATATCTGGATTTGCTAAAATACATAGGCGCAGATATTGTTGAACTGACAGGCAACCACAATCTGGATTGGGGATATAAACCTTACCTGTTAAGCCTGGACCTTTATGGTGAAGCTGGCATACAGGTGTACGGCGGAGGGATCGACGCACTGGAGGCGAGAAACCCCGCCTTGCTCACGCACAATGGTAACCGGTTCGCTTTCCTGGGGTGCACTTACCCCGGACCTGCCTCAGCGCAGGCAACTG
>CAZRKL010000121.1:0-7786 GCA_964600595.1 uncultured Leptolinea sp. | reverse complement strand
TCAGCGCCGATGGTACTTGGAGGGCGACTTCCTGGGAGAGTAGGTCATTGCCAAGAGGCTTTTATTTATTAAAACAGCAAGCAATAACATCCGGTTTGATTTACCGGATGTTTTGATTTAATCCAATATGGGAAGCAAAATTGTTATCGTGGTTCCTTCCCCTGCCCAACTTTCAGCGCTGATCTGCCCTCCGTGCTGCTCAATAATCGATTTAGCGATAGCCAGACCCAATCCCGATCCACCCCCCTCTCTTTGGCGCGATAGATCTGCCCTGTATAACCGGTCAAATATTTTTTTTAGGTCTTCCTGACCTATTCCCCTTCCGGTATCTGCAACCTCAATTTCCACTTTTTCTCCCAACTCTCTTCCTTTAATGGTAATACTTCCCCCCGCTGGTGTTCCTTGCAGCGCATTTTCTACCAGGTTACTCAAGACTTGAATCATCCGGTTCAAGTCGGTCTTTATCTCAGGCAAATCTTTTCCTGTATCGAGGTTGAGATCAATCCCTTGAGATTTCGCCCGGTAAACAAACAGGTCATAAACCTCATTCAACAAATTTGCCACAGAAGTATTTTGTAATTCCAGCTGAATCTCACCGGCGTCAGATAATGCCAGAGTTCGCAAATCATTCACCAGGTGCTCGAGTCTGATCGCTTCACCCCGGATAATCTCAACCGTCTCCTGATTGGCGGGTAAAACACCGTCATGAATACCCTCCGCATGTCCGAGAATAATGCTGATCGGCGTGCGCAGCTCGTGAGCAATATCAGCGGTCATCTGTTTACGTGACTGCATCAGATTGCGCAGTTGCTCTGTCATTTCATTAAAGACTCTGGCGAGATCACCAAGCTCATCAGAAGACCTCACTTTTACCTGCTGCGTCAGGTCTCCATTTGCCACCTGTCTGGCAGCAGCGGTAAGTTCCCGTAGTGATTTTGTGATCCACCGCGAGAAGAAAATCCCGCTAATCAGTGTGATTACCAGCCCGATTGCACCGCTGCCCAGCAGGATAAAACGGACCCTGTCGAGAAAACTCGGTGTAGCTCCCTCAGGTCTAGGAACAGGAGTACGAATGTCCAGATAGCCAGCTACAACCCCATCGACGGTAATGGGAATGGAGCGGTTGAAATCTATTTGCAGTAAGTAATCGCCGGTTTTGTAAAAACCACTGGGCAGTATCACCTTGTGTTCTTGATCTGCAAGGGTGAACGGAAGCGGTGGATATGTCCCATTTTCCGTCGGTATCTTTAATTGCAGGTATAAATCATCCACGGTGTTCTCAACACCGGTCCAGGACCGATTTTCACGGTAGTACTCAATAAAATGTTCGGTGATGGCAGTGCGATCCAGATTCAATAAATAGGCGTTGAATTCCCTGTTTGCCCCGCGTTGACTGATCAGAATAACGACACCCACGGTGAGCACACCAATAATTAGAATTGCCAGGATTAACTTCGAAGTAAGACGTTTCATTGAATGGAACTCCGGGTAAAGCGGTACCCGACGCCATAAATGGTTTCAATATATTGCTGGTTTGGGATGTTTGTTTTCAATTTCGCGCGCAGGTTTTTTATGTGCAAATCGATGGTTCTTTCGTAACCTTCATACCGAACCCCCTGCAAGGCGTCGAGCAGGTCCATGCGGGTAAACACTTTTCCCGGTACAGAGAGGAGTGTGGTCAGAATCGCGAATTCCGATGGGGTTAGATCGACAAAATGATCTTTAACTAACACGGTGTGGGACTCAGTATCCAGCGTGATATCCGCGGCTTGAAATATGGTTTCCGCATTTTCCGTCTTTGGATGTCTGCGTAAAACGGCGCGAACCCTTGCCATCAACTCTCGTGGATAGAATGGTTTCGTAATGTAATCATCTGCCCCCAGTTCTAACCCGACCACCCTTTCATCTTCATCCACTTTTGCGGTGAGAAATATGACCGGGGTAGAGTTTTCCTTCCGAAATTCCCTTAAGAAGGAATAGCCATCCATCTCTGGCATCATGATATCAAGGATAACCAGGTCTGGTTCTTCGCTTTTTGCCAGGCGGAGTCCATCCTTTCCATTGCTTGCCAAATATACGGTGAAGCCCTCTTTTTCAAGATATGCTTTCACCAGGCTGGTTATATGCTCTTCATCATCCAGAACAAGAACTTTCTTTGCCATACTACCCTCTAACCTCTATCATAACGGATTAATACTTAAGCATTAATCATTTCCGTAATCTTGCCCGGGTGGAATATCCCGGGCAAGATTTGATTCTCTTTACTCACTGGCTCGTGTCTCAAGGAGCGTGATGAGGGGATCCAGTAATTGGTTGATCAACATTCCTGTGCCTGAATTCCTCACCGTGTCTGCGGTGGTGTTGTTAGACTGGCTGCCGGTTCCCATATCAGGGGGTATTCCTCCACCATCCGGGGGAACACCACCCCCCATCATACCGCCACCCATCATGCCTCCACCAAAACCACCGCCAGTTGTATTGCTGGAGGCTGCCTCCCGAAAAGTGCCATTGGACCCATACTCCAGTACAACCGCCCTGATATCCTGTTGGGTGAGATTCATTGTTTGAATCGCATTCATCTGCTCTGTGGTCATGTTTTCGTTTACCTGCCTGAGGATGGCTGCCTTTTCCTCATCTGCTGCGCTGTCTCTGCCAGACAGCTCCTTGTACCCTTGCCATAGAAAAAGCAACTCTTTTGCCTGACCCGGCTGGATGGCGTTTTCTGTGCCTTCCAGTTTGAAAGTACCCACAACCAGTTGTGATAGCTCTGGGAGGGTATTTTCAACTGTGCCGGTGCTCACTGTGGTATCTGTTGACACCTGGGCAGGTGCAGAGCTGTTTGTTGCGCAACCCGTTATGGATAATATGACGATCCCCAAGAGGATGAGTCTATTAATTGATTTCATTGTTTATCTCCTGAATTATTCGTAGCGAAGTGCATCGATTGGATCGAGTTTCGAAGCCTGATTGGCAGGGAAAAAGCCGAAAAATATTCCCACTACCGCGGCGGAAACAAACGCCAGCAGGATCGATGATGGAACAACAACGGTTCGCATATCACTCAAGCGCCCGAAGATGGCAGATCCTGCGATGCCGGTTAAAATTCCAAGCAAGCCTCCAACCAAACTAAGTAACAAGGCTTCCATTAAGAACTGCAGTCTTATGTCGTTGGGTGTCGCGCCAACCGACTGCCGGATGCCAATTTCGCGGGTTCGTTCGGTCACACTGACCATCATAATGTTCATAATGCCAATGCCGCCCACGATGAGCGATACACCAGCGACCCATGAAAGTAACGACCGAAATGCAGATGTGGTTGATTCTCTGGTTTCGATAATGTCCTGTTGCGTGGAAATGGTGAAATCAGCATTATCGGTGGTTACATCGTGTCTCTTCGCCAGCAGCAGGGTAATCTGTTGCTGTACCTTCTCCAGAGTGGTGCTGCTGTCAATTTCCACCACAATTTGGTTGACCCGGTCCCCCATGATTCTCGAGAACTGGGTGGGGACGAACTTCTGGAAAAGCACCGTAATCGGCATAAACAATTGTGAGTCGTAATCTACATTGCCCACAGTTCCCTTCTCAACCATAACGCCGATGACTGTGAACCGTGTCCCCCCAACATTGATGGCAGAGCCTACTGGATCAGATGAACCGAAAAGTTCTTGCGCCAGATCGTAACCCAGGACAGCAACCTTCTTCTTGCGTTCGAGATCATTCATATTGAAGAATCGTCCGCTTGAAAGATCCATATCCCTTGCTGAGGGGAAGTCTGGTGTTGTGCCTAGCAGAGTTACTTCATCTAAAGAGCTGGTGTCGGTTTTCACTGTAGCAGAAGAACTTTGATCTACGACCACCCCAATGACTCCCGATACCTGTTCTTGTACTGCCCAGGCATCATCATACACCAGCCCGCCTTCGATGGGCGACATTGCCCGGCTGCCGCCCCGTGAAAAGCTGGATCGGACATACAGCAGATTGGACCCCAACCCTTCGATCTGTTCTTTGATGGTTGCCTCTGTTCCGGCGCTGATGGAGATCATGATGATCACCGCGGAGACGCCAATGATGATCCCCAGCATGGTTAGCAGAGACCTTACCTTATTTTTCTGCAGTGCTTCTGCGGCGATCCTGAAGAGCTCAATGAATCTCATGCCGCCTCCCTTTCATCATGTCTTATTGGGTGCGTGTTCCGGGAAATTTTGCTGATCAAACCATCTGTCAGGTGAATCACCCTTTGGGT
Organism: uncultured Leptolinea sp.; assembly: GCA_964600595.1. GTDB lineage: Bacteria > Chloroflexota > Anaerolineae > Anaerolineales > Anaerolineaceae > DAIOEK01. Next base: position 3,543 of record CAZRKL010000121.1, on the reverse strand, counting down.
ATGAGCGGCTATTTTCGCGTCATGGGTAACCATCACAATGGTTGCTCCATCGTCATGCAGCTTGTGCAGGAGGTTCATTACTTCTACACCTGATTTGCTGTCAAGATTTCCAGTCGGCTCATCGGCGATGATCAGCTTGGGATGATTGATGAGCGCCCGAGCTATGGCAACCCGTTGCTGCTGCCCGCCGGATAATTCTTGCGGTTGATGGTGGATGCGGTCTGCAAGCCCCACCATTGAGAGCATTTTCATCGCGATCTCTTCACTCTCTTCCCTGCTGATGAAGTTGTGACGGTTGTAAACCTGCGTCAACATCACATTTCGTAATGCGGATGTACGGGGGAGCAGATTGTACGCCTGGAAAATGAAACCCAGTTTCTGATTACGGATGGCAGCCAATTCTGCCTTGTTCAAGTTGCTGATATCTTCACCATCTAAAATATATCTGCCTGAGGTAGGTCTGGATAGACAACCCAGAATGTGCATGAGTGTGCTTTTCCCCGATCCCGATTGCCCCATAATCCCGACGAATTCACCTTGCTGAATGGTCATGCTGACTCCATCCAGCGCTGCCACAGTAGCGTCGCCCATCCCGTAATGCTTTTTGATGTCAATCGTTTCGATAATGGTTTCCGCGGACATCAGTTCGTCTCCAGTAACCCGGTGGAAACGACATCACCGGTCTTCAGCCCCGAGATGACCTGCGCGTTGATGCTGTCCATGATGCCGATTTCGACCCTGGTGAATGTGAGCGCGCCGTTATTCCGGACAAATACACCATAAACACCCGGGCTCACCTCATGCAGCGCGTCCACCGAAACCAGCGCGGAGTTCCTGGCTTCGCCGCCGATGACATCCACCGCACCATTGAGACCCAGCATCAGGTTGTCTTTAAGAACCTCCGATACATTCTCCAGCTGCGCCAGACCCTTCACCAGGGTTGTGTTATTTTCCGAAACCAGCGTCGGGCTCACCCGAATCACCTCGCCAGTGTATGTGTTGTCCGGGAGCGAGTCGAAGATCACCTGAACGGGATATCCCACCGCGACGTTATCCCAATCTTCTTCGTCCAGGTAGAATTCAACCTGAGGCGTGGTGTTATCTGCTACCTCTATCACCGCGTCACTGCCGACAGTATCTCCTTCGCTGATGGATACCGATGTGACCAGACCGGATATCGGAGAAATGATGGTGGTTTGATCGAGCGCTTCTTTCGCTGTTTCCACCGCCTGTTTTGCCTGTTCAAAAGCGGTTAAATCTGCTCCGGTTGCATCCACTGGGATTTCTTCTCCTTTAAGTGCAGCAACATAATTCGTTTGTTCTTTTACGGCTTCGACAGCATACCGGTAGGCATACCAGGCAGAGGCAATATCTGCCTCAGTGGGTTTGGCGATATAGGTGATTCTCTTCCCGGCGCTGTTTCGTTCGGTGACGGTAAAATATTCTTTCAAAAATTCTGTTTCCCAGTAATACCAGGCTGATTTCAGATTGCGTTCCGCCTGTGTAACATCTGCTTCTGCTTTGGTTACTGCCTGTGTGTTCTCTTCGCTGGGAGTGCTTTGTGCAAGGGATCTGGCTTCGTCCAGAGCCTGTTGAGCAGCATCCAGTTTGAGTTGGCGATTGAAAACCTGCGCGCTGATCAGAGAAGTGAGTGTATTGGTGGTGCTGTTTACAGTTACTTTTGCATCAGCCAGCGTTTGCTCTGCCAGTGCGATGGCTGCGGGTGAAACCATTTCTGCAAGGCTGCGGACCGCCTGGTTGTACTCAATCTGAAGCGTAGCGCTGTCGAGTTGGGCCAGTATCTGTCCCGCTTCTACCGTATCCCCCTCTTCCACATACACTTTTGCCACCTTTCCGCTCGTCGCAAACCCCAGGCTGGCAGTGGAGACGGCGGTGAGTGTGCCGGTGCCGCTGGCATACAAGATCAGATCCCCGTTTTTTACAGTGGTTGTATTTAATGTAGTTTGCTCTACTGATTCCTGTGGGGTGATCCCGTACCGGGTGTACGCATAAGCTCCACCTCCCACCAGAATAGCTGCGATGGTGATTACTCCAATAATTTTTCGGGTATGGTTTTTTGGGTTGCCGTTTGTACTCTTCATGCTTGCTCTTCTTCCTTTCAAAGATATGCCTGATGCGACAATATGATGGTATCGAAAGGGTGTGAAGAGCTCTTGTTGGGATTGTGTAGAAATGATGTAGATTTAAAAATAAGAGCGCGGAATACCCCGCGCTCTTAACATATACGCTACTTGATGGAAATTATTATCCTGCTATTTTTGCCCTTATATCGATGGCAACAGCACCTTTACCTGGTTCCAGAACTTTCAGCGGGTTGATCTCCATCTCCATGATTTCAGGCATGTGTATTGCCAGCTCCGAAAGTCGCAGAAGTGTATCTACCACTGAAGTAAAATCCGCAGCGGCGATGCTGCGAAAACCACGCAACTTTCTTCCTGCCCAGGTACGCAAAATCATCCCTTCAGCCTCTTCTGTTGAGAGGGGAGCCAACCCGAACGCGACATCCTTCAAACCTTCCACTTCCACACCGCCTGATCCAAACATCAGTAAAGGACCGAATTGCGGATCACGTAAAAAGCCGGTGATCACCTCCTGCCCTCCTGTAACCATCCGTTGCACATGCACCCCCTCGATTCTCGCCTGCGGATGCGCTCGTTTTGCCCTTTCGATTATCAGTTCAAACGCTTTGCACACTTCTTCCTCAGTATGGAGATTCAGAACCACGCCGCCTATATCAGATTTATGCGAAATGTCAGCTGATGCCAGCTTGAGCACCACCGGGTATCCGATCTTCCGGGCAGTTTTTGCCGCGTTTTCAGCGTTTGCCGCGAGGGCTAGTCCGCTGGTTTGGATGCCAAAGGCTTCTAACAAACCGATCGTTTGCTCCTGGTCAAGCCACCCTCCGGATGGAAAGTTTTGAGCCATGAGGCGTGCTTTCTTTACTTGCCCGTCTTTCCGCGCCATGATTTTTGGTTTGGGTTTCTTTATGTATGCGGCGTAACGGGTGAGCGCACCCAGCGCTGAGGCTGCCGCTTCGGGAAAGCGGTAATCAGGAATTTCTGCCGCTCTGGCAAGCGAAACTGCTTCACCGATCTGTTCTGAACCCATCAATACGAACAGCACCGGTTTGGCATGCGATTGGATAACCGGCAGCATGGCTTTTACAACCGCGCCGGTTGTGGATGGCGGCGGTGGCGGGGATATGACAATTACCGAATCAACGCCATCATCTTCAAGAAGCAGGCGCAAACTTTCACTGAAATGTTCGGGGATTGCCGATGCCAGCATATCCACCGGGTTGCGCAGGCTGGCTGCCGCTGGCAGGAATTTAGCGAGGGCAGTGATAGTGGAATCTCGCAGGTCTGCCAGCTTCATGCCATTCTGTTCCAACGCGTCCGCGGCAGTCACACCGGGTCCGCCGGAATTGGTCAGTACCGCTACCCTATTACCTCCGGGGATGGGACACCACGCCAGGGCGCGTGCCCATTGGAACATCTCTTCTGTCGTGTTTGCCCGCAGCAC
>CAZRKL010000120.1:0-7792 GCA_964600595.1 uncultured Leptolinea sp. | reverse complement strand
GGATGCAATCCGTCAATACCTGAAGAGTCTTTTGGACCTTCGGTTCGGTTGGAAGGCATGGTTAGTCCCTATTCTGGCATTAGGGGGCACTACATGGTTTGCCTGGATATTGCCTGAGCTATGGGGAGTACCACGTCTACCAATGTTGCTCCCATCAATTTGGGTTTTTCCACCATTTATACTGATAATGATATTATTTGGCGGAGGACAGGAAGAATTAGGTTGGCGTGGATATATTTTAGATCCGCTTGAGGAACGACTAGGGCCTTGGCTGGGCAACCTGGTTCTTGGAATAGTATGGGCTGTGTGGCATCTGCCATTATTCTTTATACCAGGCACCAGCCAGGTGTTTATGCCTTTCGTTGGTTTTATGATTCTCATGATTGGTTATTCCTGGTTTTTCGCGTGGGTACGCCAATCCTCCGGAAAACGTACCATGGCAGGGTTGGTGGCTCATGGTTTGTCAAATGCTTTCGTGCCGCTATTTCCGACGGTGGTGATGGTTGAAGGGGTAGCGCAACCTCGTTTTTGGATTTGGGTAAGTTTAACCTTGGCACTTGGTTTTTTCACCATGCTTATTCGTTGGAGTAAGATTAAACAGGTGGACATTTCAACCCAGGTCTCATAACTTTGAATAGAGTTATCTGGTATAAGCGATATAGGTAATCTTGGTTGGCACCACCAAGCAGATTATGGAATAGAAATAGAATTCATCGAGCCTTAAAAGTTTTTTGGGATATGGAATAAATATTCTTATGCAGGCGGGATATGTTTCCATTGGATGCTAGCAGGCAGTTTGTTGTAAAGGTGGGTGCGGAATCAACCGGTCATGCCCAACAGTGGTTTTTACAAAAATTCTACAACCTGATTAAAGAATCAAGGTATAAGCAATTGTCAGTTAATCACAATGCTGTTGTTTATAAAGCTATTGCCACCAGCCGCCATCCCTGGAATCCTTATCTTGCCGCCTCAAACCTGGGTTACATTGAAATTCTTGATAATGGTGAGAATATCATAGTTAATTACAAAATATTATTTCATAGTAAGTTCGTGGAATACTTATATTATCTCCTTTTCGGTATCGTATTTATTGCTTTTGGGGGCATTCCCATATTTCCATGGATTCTTGGCTTATTAATCATCATCGCAGTTCTTGTCTCCATTTCCTACTACGGTACACTGATGTGGTTTAATATGATCATCCGTGAATTTATCAGCGATTACTTATTCAGGCAAAAACAAGGAGATTTTGCCATGATTACTGAACCGAAATAATTTTTTAATTGATCCTTTTCAACATCCCCATGGAGGTGAAAAATGCAAAATGCTGAATACACCGAGATTGAATATCCATCCGTACGGCAGTTCACCGCGGATATGGGGGTGATCGGGCGCGAGAAGCATTTTGTGCGCGCGCTGGTGGAAGTGGATGTAACCGACGCGCTGGGCAAGATCAAAGCGCTGCGGCGACCCGGGCGGAAGGTGTCTTTTCTGGCGTGGTTCATCAAGGTGCTGGCAGATTGCGCAGCGCAGCATCCGCCCATCAATGGCATCCGCAAAGGGCGCAACAAGGTGGTGGTTTTCAAAAGTGTGAACATCTCGACCATCGTGGAGAAGCAGGTGGAGGGGAAAGCGGTACCGCTGCCGCTGGTGCTGCGCGACGCGAACCACAAGACCCCTTTCCAGTTGAATGATGAGATTCAAGCAGCGGTGAACCAGGCGGTGGAGCATGAGGGCAACCTGGTGCTGGGGAAGGGAGAGAACGCCTTCTTTCTGAAGCTGGCAGCCGCCCTGCCGCAATGGATGCGTCTGCTCTACATGCGGGCATTCATTTTGAACAACCCGCAGCGGATGCAGGTGATGATGGGCACGGTGATGGTCTCTTCGTTGGGGACGGTGGGGCGGATTTCGGGGTGGATTTTGCCCACGAGCATGCATCCGTTGAGCATTGGCATCGGCTCATTGAATAAGAAGGCAGTCATCCACGCCGGGGAGATACAGAAGCGGGATATGCTGCACCTGACCATCGCGATCGATCATGATGTGGTCGACGGGATGCCGGCGCTGAAGTTCATGGATGATTTTGCCGCCCGGCTTGAATCCGGGGCAGGGCTGGACGTGGCTGAAGCGTAATCTGTAAATAAATCCCTCCTATAATTAAGGCATGGAAGAAGCGCTGATCGCACCCTGCGGGCTCAACTGCAATATCTGCCGGTACCACATGCGGGCAAAGAATCCCTGCCCGGGCTGCAGGGTGAATGCTCCTCATAAATCTGCGGGTTGTGTAACCTGCCCGATGAAGAACTGCGCGGAGTTGAAGATTGCCGGGCGGTATGATTGCGCAGACTGCCCACGGTTCCCATGTGATCTGGTGGTGAAGCTGGATAAACGCTACCAAACCAAGTGGGGCGCCAGCCCCATCCGCAACCTGGAGGAGATTCATGAAACCGGGATGGATGCCTTTCTGGCGGAGGAGCGCATCCGCTGGAGGTGTAATCTGTGCGGGGGGCAGCTTTCCATGCACTTCTGGCAGTGTCCGGGCTGCGGGGGAGCGCGAAAGGGGGATTAATAAATCTAATTAATGGTCAAGCTTGTGAAATTCAGGATTTTGCCAATTTTGGTTTCAATGCAAATTGAATCATTGATTCGAAGGATTGTCATGCCGTTTTCCTGTCAAATTTTTGCCACAAGATAAAATCAGAACAAACCTTCATCTATTTATTACAAGAAAACGGTGAATGGATTAAACTTGCATTTGGGTGTCATTAATATGTCGATCAAATCATTAGGGAGATAAACCATGAAAGTTCCAAGCGATCTCGGCAATAGAATAAAACAACCATTTTCCTGGATTAAGGGGGTGCTGCCGATAATTATTATCATTGTGGTTTTCTTTATTATTTTAGGAATAAGCCGACCGCACTGGTATCTTTTTAAGCGGGTCAATCCTGACCAGATTGGCATCAAAACCCGTAGCGGACAAATCGTTGCCATCGTTCCACCTGGCATGTATAGTGACATTGGTTTGTTCGTAAACCTCGAGACATATTCAACTCTGTCGTACCAGTTTTCAACAACTGACCCGGAGGTTATCACTGAAGATAACCAGCGGTTGGGGGTAACGGTTAGCGCTTCTGCATTTCGGCCTAATTTCACTTCGAGCGAGAATGATATCAAAAACCTCTGGATCAAATACCGGTCCATTTATACCAACGATCAATCCCTTCAGGCAGTGTTGAATGATCTTTCCATGCAGTCGATGAAAGTCTGTGTTGGAAATAAACCATTTCGGGATTCAGTGATCGGTTCAGATCGCGATTCATTGCGTACCTGTATTGATGAAGAATTGAACAAACTTGTCTCCAATTACGGTTTGGTTGTATCTAATGTAACGGTACCCAATGTTGCGCTATCTCCTGAAGTACAAACGTTATTGGATGCAATTACAAAAAGCCGCCTGGAAACGGAAAAAGCCGCCCAGGATAAATTGAAAGCGGATGCTGAAGGTCTGGCAAGGAAAGCGGAACAGGAAGCCAACATCCGGGTTGAGCAGGCAAAAATTCAAGAAGAGACACGGCAGCAAATAATTCTGGCAAAGCTAAATGAAGAAAAATTGCTTGCACAATTAAAAGTAATTGAAGCAGGAAAAGCGAACGATTTAGTATCAGCGCAAAAAGATTTGGAGATTAACAAAGCTCTATCAGTAGCGGCTTTTGAAAAAGCAAAGGCGGACCTGGCTAAAGAAACCGCCCTGGCAAATTTATACTCAGAAAACCCTGTCTACGCAGCCTATATGCTTGGCGCGATCAATGCGGGTGCAATTAAAGAAACGGATAAATTTATCTTCACGCCTGAGGGGGTTTTCCCTCAATTGGTGTTTGGGAACAGTGGGCTGCTGCCAGTAGTTGAAGGCAAGTAGTTAATCCGCATGTATTGACAAAGCTCCCGGGTAACTCTGTAGTTTTTGTACTAGTCCAGAAATTACCAGGGAGCTTTATTGACAGCCAGATGTCTCTCGTGAACACCTAACCCGGCAAGACAACTACCTGATTATGGATAATCCTGCATGCTGACCATCACTCCCACTACACGAAGGCAATTCATCCTCGGCAGGCAGGGGCTGTGGCCGGGCAGACGCTGGCAGGGGATGGAAGGAACCGCGCAGGCTTTGCTGGCGGCGGAGATGGTGCAGATCGACCCGGTTTCGGTGCTGCTGCCGAGCGCGGATATTGTGTTGTGGGGCAGGGTGGCGGGGTATAAACCTGCATTTCTTGATAATCTGCTGCATGAAGCCCACCGATTTTTTGATTACAACGATCCGCTGTACATCTACCCGATGGATGAGCTGCCTTACTGGCGGGTGAAAATGGAAAGGCGCAAAACTGGCTCCCGCTGGGTGGATTTCCAACGTGACCATGCCGGTGTGAAAGAAGCTGTTCTGGAAGAGATCAAGGCGCGCGGGGCGCTTTGCAGCCGGGATCTGGAGGGCAGGAAAGTCAGTTTTTACCGCTCGGGGAAGGATACCGGCGTGGCATTGTTTTACCTGTGGTTGACGGGTGAGCTGATGACACATCACCGCAACCGGATTGAGCGCTATTATGACCTGTTCGAAAATATCGCTCCGGCGAATCTGCGCCGCATGGCATCCACGGCGGAGGCTGAGGCATTTTTCAATTTAAAGAATATCTCCACGCTGGGTATGGTGAAGTTGCGGGATATCCGCCGCAGCCTGGTGGATGCAACAGACACGCCAGTGGACGCGAAAACCGCGAAAGACAGAGCGGCGGAGATGATTGCTGAGGGCGACCTTGCAGAGCTGCGCGTGGAGGGGGAAAGAGATGCGTGGTATATCTGCAGTGGCGATTTGCCATTGCTGGAAGAACTGCAATCAGGCTGCGTGCCGGATGCCTGGAAACCGCTGGGCGCTACGACATCTGATGAGGTCGTGTTCCTCTCTCCACTGGAGATGGTAAGCGCGCGGGGGAGGGCGAAAGAGCTCTTTGAGTTCAATTATGTGTGGGAGGTTTACACACCTGCCCATAAGCGCCAGTATGGTCCTTACACGCTGCCAGTGTTGTATGGCGACAGGTTGGTGGCGCGGATGGACGCACGGCTGGATCGTAAGGCTGCAACGCTGCTGGTGAATGGTTTCTGGTTGGAGGAATGGTTCGAGCCGGATACAGCATTTGTGGGAGCGTTACAGGCGGGGTTGAAGAATTTCGCGGGTTTGATGGGGGTGGAGACACCTGCCCTTCCGCCCTTCACCCGATAAACGGTAATGGCGCTTGAAATGAAACACATTTGCCCAAAATGAATGTGAGCAAGTATTAAATGGGGAGGTCTATTCAATGTTTCGGAAATACTTATTGATCAGCTTAGTCTGCCTGACTGCCATATCGTGCAGCCTGGCATCTCTATCAGAGCTTGGTAACATGGAAAACTTTGCCAACGATGATGAAGTGATGAACGCGGCAATCGCAACTGCGCAAGAAACGCTTCCAGTATTCATTGATGCCATGCAAACATCAACAGACGCGGAAGCCCATTTCGCGATCAAGGTGAAATACCCGTATGGGATCGCGGATGAAGCTGAACATATCTGGGTGAGCGAGTTATCTTATGATGGATCCCGGTTTGAAGGGACGATAGGAAATGATCCGGTTTATGTGAGCGGTTTGGCTTATGGCGACCGGGTTGTGGTGGAACTGGAGGAAATCAGCGATTGGATGATCATTCAAGGCGGCAGGTTGTATGGTGGATATACAATCCACGTAATCAGGAATACGATGTCTGACCGGGAGCGGGAGGAGTTTGACCAGGGAGCAGGGTTCACGATTCCGGATGAGCCGGAATTACCATAACTCTTCAGTGGTATCGAATTATTCTGATCCGATGTTCATTAGAAATGGCAGTGAACGGGATTTTCCAATAGATGATGAGGATGTTCCAATGGGAGGCAAGCAGCCTGACAGGAAGGGCAATTGTGATACCATCTGGTTGTTTGTATAATGGTTGGTAATCTACGGATTACGGCGCGAATAGATGAAAACCCAATCCACCAAAGAGTAGTTTTCTATGCAGACCCTCACAAAAATCCTCATTCCAATTCTAATTTTTTTTATGCTGGTTGGCTGCTTTCCTGCTGCTGGCGACCAAATTACCCCTGATAATGGAACCCAAAATATGCCAAATTCTGAAGAAAACACTTCAAAAGAGCCAAAAGCACATCCCCTGATTATTGCGCACCGCGGCGCACGAAGCCTTGCCCCTGAAAACACAATTGCCGCGGCTAGAAAAGCGCTGGAGATTGGTGCCGACCTGTGGGAGTTGGATGTGGCAGTGACCTCAGATAACGAACTGATTGTAGTTCACGATGACACCTTGAACCGAACCTGCAATGTGGCGGAGAAATTCCCCAAGAGAATCCCCTGGAATGTGTGGGAGTTTACCCTGGAAGAGGTAAAAACGCTGGACTGCGGAACTTGGTTCATCAACACAGATCCATTTGAACAGATCAAAAAGGGGAATGTGACCGAGGCAGAGGTGAATTCTTACCGGGGGGAAAAGATACCCACACTCAGAGAAGCCATCCAGTTTACCCATGATAACCAATGGCGCGTGAACATCGAATTGAAAGATCAGGTGCTGGATAAATTTGATAACGTCATTGTTGAAAAAACTGTCGCGCTCGTGGAAGAATTTGGCATGGATGATGGTAAACAGGTGGTAATTTCCTCCTTCAACCATGACTATCTCAAGGTGGTCAGCGCGATCAATCCGAATATTCCGGTTCAAGTGCTTACCAGCGAAAAAATTGACAATTTGAGTGAATACCTGCAGGGGCTCGGAACAGACAGCTGCAACCCGAGGGTAACTGTATGGAACAAAGGAGAGCTCGAAAAATACAGCCAGGCGGGGATTAAATTCTTCATCTGGACAGTGAATGACCCGGCAAAAATGAAAGAGTTAATCGATGTTCCGGTCGCGGGGATATTTACAGATTACCCGCAAGTACTAAAAGAATTACTCATCCCATAAACATTTCAGTTCAAATTGACCTTCTGTTATAAAAGCAGGCAGCCAAGTGGCTGCCTGCTTTTGTCTATTTATGGATGGGGTTTGTTACTGCAATCCCATTGACAGGTTATATTCCACGATTGCATCAGTGACCGTTTGAGCTGCCTTATCCAGCGCCTCTTGAGAGGTCAATGTACCAGACAGAATCTCTTCAATGGCACCTTCGATGGTCTGGCGGGCTGTGGGGAAGACACCGATGAGACCACCATTGGTGAAGCGGTTATTCGGGGCGGCGTGAAGCTGATCGATGGCGGTTGTGAATGGTGGATACTTCGCCATCCACTCGGTGGCAAGAGGTTCTTCGTACGCAGCTTTGCGGATCGGGAAATATCCAGACATTGTCTGCCAGTATGCCTGCTGCGGCGCGGATGCCATGAATTTGACGAATTCCCAACCACAGGCTTTTTCAGCTTCCGGGCGATCTTTCAACAGCCAGAGTGAACCTCCACCAATGATCGTGCCAGATTTCTCATAGGCTTCCTCATTGGGGCGGGGCAGGTAGCCGGTGCCGATTTCAAACTTGCCGGCGGTGCTGTCCATCATACCGCGCAGAACAGCTGTGGAGTCAATAAACATGGCGATCTGACCAGCGAGGAAGGCATTCCGGGTGTCGACAGTCGGGCGGCCAAAATTGGTCGTGATTCCCTCATCAAGATTGGCTTTCCACCAATCCATGATGGCGACGCCTTCAGGGCTGTTGAATGTGGCTGCTGTA
>CAZRKL010000119.1:0-7959 GCA_964600595.1 uncultured Leptolinea sp. | reverse complement strand
TACATTTTTCATAGTCGATTAGGATAAATGCAAAATATTAATTATGATATTATCCTATTATTCTGACATTCTGCACGCAGGAGACAGACAGTGCTCACAGGAAAAAATGACATCCTTCCCGATCTGCAGGTATCCTGGCATTCTCTCAGCCAGGAAGAAGTTGTTACCAAACTTAATACACAACTACAAACCGGTCTCGATAGCGCCGAAGCGCAAAAAAGAATAAATGAATGTGGGCCCAACCAATTGCAGGAAGCTCCCCGACCCGGGTTCCTCCGCATGGTTCTCGATCAGCTGAAAAGTTTTGTCATCATCCTCCTGATCGTTGCATCAATTATTTCAGCCCTCATGGGCGAATACGTGGAAGCCGGCGCGATCATTGCGATTGTGATTCTCAACGCTGTGTTGGGGGTGGTTCAAGAAAGCCGGGCGGAACAGGCTCTGGCAGCCTTGAAGAAATTGGCGGCGCCTGAAGCGCAGATTCTACGCGATGGAAAAAGAATCTCCATCCCGGCACCACAGCTGGTGCCAGGTGATGTAATCTTCCTGGAGGCGGGGAATTATGTACCGGCGGATATCCGCCTGGTGGAGGCGGTAAACCTGAAAGTAGAAGAAGCCGCCCTCACCGGTGAATCACTGCCAGTGCAAAAAGTGGCCGTCGATGCGCTGGATAGCGAGATTCCCCTGGGTGACCGCAAGAACACCGCGTTCATGGGCACACTCATCTCTTACGGTCGCGGAAAAGGCATTGTCGTCAGTACAGGCATGAATACCCAATTGGGATTGATCGCCACCATGCTGCAATCAGTCGGCATGGAAGAGACCCCCCTGCAACGGCGTCTGGAAGAACTGGGAAAATTGCTGGGTATTGGCGCGCTGGGTATATGCGCGCTTGTATTTGCTGTGGGTGTTATTAGAAATCATGCAGACCTGCAGGCGATCGTGGATACCTTCATGATCGCGGTATCGCTGGCAATTGCCGCGGTTCCTGAAGGATTGCCCGCCATCGTTACAATTTCCCTCGCGCTGGGTATGCGCGAGATGGTCAAACGAAACGCGCTGATCCGCAAGCTGGCATCAGTCGAGACACTTGGCTCGGCAACAGTGATCTGCTCAGATAAAACCGGCACCCTCACCCAGAATGAGATGACAGTCACCCGTATTTGGGTGGATGGTCGTTTTCTGGATATTTCTGGGTCAGGATACTCTCCCGTAGGTGAGTTCTCTCTAGACGGCAAGACGGTTGACCTCAAAGATTACCCGGCGGTTTCCACGGCGCTCTGGGTGAGCGTACTGAACAATGATGCTCTCCTTGAAAAAGGCGGCGATGGAACATCCTTCCGCATGGTGGGTGATCCAACCGAAGGTGCGCTGCTGGTGGCAGCTGCCAAGGCTGGGGCAACCATCGATCATGTTTTGTCTGCATACCCGCGCGAAGATGAAATCCCGTTCGATTCTGTGCGAAAACGTATGGTTACTGTCCACGCCATCCAATCGCCGAAATCTGAAGACATCTCTCCGATTTATGGCGATGAGAAAAAACAATGGTACGCCATCGCTGTGAAAGGCGCCCCAGATGAGGTACTCAAGCTCTGCACGCATTATCAGAAGATGGATGACAAATCCACTGCGGAACTTACCGATGAAATGCGCGTAAAGATTATTGAAGCCAATGATACGATGACGGGTTCCGCCCTGCGGGTTTTAGGGTTAGCTTTTCGGTTGGTTCCGGTCAAACCGGGCGAGATTGAAAGCAAGTCTCTGGAGAAGGACCTGGTTTTTGCGGGTCTGGTTGGGATGATCGATCCGCCGCGTCTGGAAGTGAAACCCGCGCTATTGAAAGCGAAGGAAGCGGGTATCCGTACCATTATGATCACCGGTGACTACCCCAATACCGCCAGGGCAATTGCGGAATCGATTGGCTTGCTTGGCAGGGGACATCGGGTGAAGACCGGTGCCGATATCCACGAGCTGACCGCGGAAGAGATGCGTGAAGAAGTGAAACTGACCGATGTGTACGCCCGCGTTTCTCCGGAACACAAGATGAAGATCGTAGAAGCCCTGCGGGCTAATAGTGAAGTGGTCGCCATGACAGGTGATGGTGTGAATGATGCGCCTGCTATAAAAATGGCAGACATCGGCGTGGCGATGGGTATCACCGGTACGGATGTAGCCAAAGAAACCGCCGATATGGTTCTGACGGATGATAATTATGTCAGCATTGTCTCCGCGGTGGAACAGGGGCGGGTAATTTACAGTAATATCCGCAAGTTTGTGTATTATCTGATTTCCTGCAACATGGCTGAAATCATGATTATTTTCCTGGCGACCCTGGTTGGCTGGCCAGCGCCTCTCACCGCAATCCAGCTTCTCTGGTTAAACCTCTTGACCGATGGCGCACCAGCGCTGGCGCTGGGTACAGAAAAGGGTGACCCGGATATTATGCAGCAGCCGCCCCGTCCGCCCAAAGAAAATATAATCAACCGCTTCATGTGGATCGGTATTGCCATTCAAACGGTTGCAATCACAGCCGTCACCCTGGGCGCTTTTTACATTGGAATGAAAACATTCCCTGAGAATATTGAATTTGCTGAGACGATGGCTTTTGTAACATTAAGCCTTTCGGAACTGGTTCGGGCATTCACCGCCAGATCTGAATACTACCCAATTATGAAGATCGGTGTGTTTACCAATAAATGGATGAATGTGGCAGTTTTATCATCCTTCGTGCTGGTTATGGGAGTGGTTTACCTGCCCGGATTAAACACTGTGTTTAATACCATTCCGCTCGGGTGGGAGCAATGGTCACAAATCGTCCCGCTTCTGTTTGTGCCTTCCATCGCGGCCGAGGCGACCAAATTCCTCTTCTCTCCAGAGAAAAAGAAATTTGGAGATATTCTCGCTGATCAAGAGGATGAGAATTAACTTAGCATTGATTTTACTGGTTTGAAACTGCAGCGGTGCAGCGGAGTACGCCCAAACTTTGAGAGGGCAGACCGATGCGCCGCTGTTCCATAACCTTTATGTGCATCGAATCCATACTGCGGATATTCCCGGGCTAGTTCAGTCATAAACGTATCACGGCTGGTTTTCGCCAGGATGGACGCGGAAGCGATGCTGAGGCTGCGGGCATCTCCTTTTATCAGTGATGTCTGACCAATACACAGATCAGGCAGGGTCAGATAATCCAGCAGCAGATGTGCCGGTAGAATCTGAAGTTCTGACAAAGCCCGTTTTACTGCCAGTCTCGTTGCGGGGACGATTCCGTATTGGTCGATTTCCTCGACGCTGGCAAATCCCACCCCCCATGCCAGCGCTTTTTTCTTGATGATACTACTCCAAGTTGCGCGCTGATCTGGTCTTAATTTCTTTGAGTCATTAACCCCTTGCAGTGTTGTAAAAATTTCGGGATTCGGAGGGAGAATTACTGCCGAAGCTGATACCGGTCCTGCCCAGCAGCCGCGTCCTGCTTCGTCTATGCCTGCAACCTGCAAAATCCCTTTCTGCCAGAGCGCGGTTTCGAAGCTCAAATCAGGCAAGGGTGGTATTTCGGCAGGATCAAGCCTTGGGTGCATACCTGCCTGTCAAATAATTCCAGCGTATGGTCAGCAGGTCGAACAGCATAAGGATGGAATCCTTGAACACCTTGATCTTGGAGTTGGGGTCATGGTACCAGGGGATTCCCAGCTCGACGATCCGATATTTGCGCTTACGCGCGATGAATAAAATCTCTACATCAAAAGTCCACCCCATGATGGTCTGCAGCGGGAACAATTCTTCGGCAGCCTTGCGAGAGAAACATTTAAACCCGCACTGTGAGTCCTGAATACCGTGTAGGGCAATGATCCGTACCAGTAGATTAAAAACCCGCCCGATGAAGTGACGGTATTCGGGTTCATTATAGCGTTTTGAGCCGGATGCTTCCCGCGATGCAATGACGATATTTTCGTTCAACTGGGGGGGGATAAAGCGGCTGATCTCGCTCACCGGCATGGAGAGGTCAACATCGCAGGCAAACCTGAAATCCCCACTGGCTTCCAACATACCCCGCCGGATGGCAAGCCCCTTTCCCCTGCCTTCTTCCCGAATGGCACGGATGATCTTATGTTCTTCAGCAGCTTTCCGGGCGATCTCCCATGTGGAATCGCTGCTGCCGTTTTCAACGATAATCACCTCGGCGGCATAATCCTGCTGATTCAAGAAATCAATGGTCTGCCTGATAGCTTGCGGCAGCCGGTGTTCTTCATTGTGGGCAGGAAAGATGATGGAAAGGAGCGGTTCAGGCATTCAAATCCCGGTATCAGAGGATGGGTACATTTTCCAGGGTGTCCTGGGTGGGCGCTTCATCGAGGGTGTAGATTACTGACTTTCCATCTGTGTCTGAAAAGTTGACCCGGCTCATAACTTCAAAGGTGCTGGCCATACTGGCCAGGCGCTTCCCGGTGAACACCAATTTGCGGTTCTTTAATACTTCAACGATCTGATCCCGTGTAAATAATTCACGGTCCGAAAATGATGAGCCGCGCCTTTCGTAGAGACGGACAAAATCAACAGATCCGTCAGCCTGATAACGAACAGCTTCAATCAGATAATCTATCTTCTCAGCAGTCATATCGGTTTCCCTAATATTTAATGTTAACTCTATTTTACTGTATCGGGCTAAAAAGGGTGTTTGTAATCCTTGAACTGCACCTATTTATTTTCGGTACAGGTAGATGAACCAGTAAGCCAGTCCAATCATTAACCCGCCGATGATATTTCCCAAACTAACCGGCAGCAGATTGTTTACTAAGAATCCGGAAACAGTCAGGTGTGGAAAATCCGCAGGTGTCTTTTGTATCAAGTTCCAGAAGCTGCCATCAACGCCAAATTTCACAAGTAACCCCATTGGAATGAAAAACATGTTTGCAACACTGTGTTCGAATCCCGCAGCCACGAAAGCAGAAATGGGTGGAATAATGGCAAGGATCTTTCCTGATACACTCTTCGCACTGTAAGACAGCCATACAGCCAGGCAGACAAGAATATTGCACAGCACGCCCAAAGATAACGCGTGGATGAAGGTCAGTGAAGTTTTTGTTTCAGCAATGGAAAGAATACTGAGCCCGATGCTGCCTCCATTTGATGCATAGTGCCCAGATTGAAAAACCAGAAATGCCGTCAGTACTGACCCGATGAAATTTCCTGCGTAAACCAAAACCCAGTTCCGAAGCAGCTTTCCTGTACTTATCTGCCTGTCTGCCCATGCCATCACCATGAGATTGTTGCCTGTAAATAACTCTGCTCCTCCCACAACCACCAGTATCAATCCGACCGTGAAAACTAAACCGGAGATGATCCGGGTGATACCATGAGGTATCACCCCACTTGCTCCAGCTGCTGACAGGGTAGAGAATATTGCCCCGAAAGCGATATATATTCCAGCAAGTAAGGCAAGGACCAAAAGCCGGGGTGCGCTCCATTCAGCTTTCTGGATTCCAACGCGAACTGCTTTTTCTGCCATTTCCCCTGGAGTTAAATCTGGTTCACCAGCCATGTATACCTCCCTGCAAAGATCAGCCTGTGAAGAATATTTCATTTGTAGCATGAACCTGAAAGGTAATCAACGCTGATGTTTACCTTAATTAGTTGAATATCTCCGCTTGTTGTGTTTCTTGACGCTCCGCCAGCGTTATGCTATCCTCTTAACATGGTTAGATTTTAATCCCACACTGGTGATGGGAGAACAATGAGGAAACACGCCATGAGAATACGTCCGCTTCTTTGGATAATCAGCCTGACAATTCTGGTTCTGGGTTTATCTGCCTGTGAACGTCCTGCTTCGGTCGCGCCAATCCCCACAGAGCCGAAAGTTAATCCAACCGCCACATCCAATCCCGCGCAGATTTCCATCGCGCAAACCCAGACCGCTTCCGCCTCGAAACCTACGATTGCGCCGCCTACCGCCACCCTAGCCGTGACAGAGACAACAGACCCCACCGTGGAAGGCACTCCGGCAGTTGAAATCATTGTGACAGTTACACCCACAGTGGAAGGCGCTACAACTGAACCCGCGGGTATGAATATCCCGACATTAAAGGTACCGGTATCTTACACCTTGGTGGAATTCGAGACACCCTACTGTATCGCCCGCCGGTTCAATATCGACATTGGTGAATTTTTAAGTGCGAACAAATTAACAACCGAATCCAAGCCGGAAGCGGGCACCATTTTACGCATACCCGGAACAGGCCATCGCTGGTCGTCGGGTGAAAGAGCGCTTCTCCCGCACCCGGCAAGTTACACTGTCAAGGCGGATGATACTCTTGCCAAAATCGCCTGTCTGTATGGAGATGTATCTCCCGAGGCGATCATCGTGGTGAATGGGTTGAAAGAACCGTACACCCTCACGACCGGGCAGGTCCTGCAAATTCCGTAAGAGAGATAAATTTTCTGAAATTCCCCGCGGTATCCGATGGATGCCGCGGAAGTGCATTAATAACCGAGGTACACATGGCAGACAAAATAAAAAAATTCATTCACAAGAAATCTGAAACCGCTTTTCAAGGGCGCGCGTTCAAATTGCGCCTGGATTACCTGCAGACACCCGATGGTCGGGATGTGGTGTATGAAATTATTGAGCATCCGGGAGCGGTAACCATTATTCCACTGGATGAGGAGCATCGCATCCTCTTTATAAAACAGTATCGCCCCGCCACCGGAGAGGTACTGCTGGAACTACCGGCGGGCACTTTGAACCCCGGGGAAGATCCACAGGTGTGCGCTGAACGGGAAGTGCGTGAAGAGACGGGTATGGCTGCCCGGCAGATGGAAAAACTCGGAGAATTATGGCTGGCGCCCGGGTATTCTACAGAGAAACTGCGCTTTTTCCTGGCAACCGGTCTATATGAATCTCCGCTTGAACAGGATGATGATGAGTTTATAGAAGTCGAACGTATACCTTATCTGGATGCGTTGGAAATGGCTGCCCGGGGAGAAATTGTGGATGGTAAGTCTCTCGCCGGTTTGCTTTTATTGCGCGGCGTCCTTGGCTGACAGTTTCCTGCCTGAAGCCGGAGGGATGGTACGCGCCAATCAGTAATATATCGGGAGGAGATAAAAATGGAAAGCACCCACAAAGTTCACCGCTTGCCTGTTGGCTGGCTGATTGCCATTACGAGTGTGATTTTGTTTATTGCCGGCAGTTTCATTGCTGTTGACTGGCTGAATGCGTTGCAGTCTTTGGATTCAAAATATCCTGCGTATGTAAAACCGCTGGTTTCCCTGCTTTGCCTGGCACTTGTGGTGTTGAGCTATCGCTGGCGGTTGAGCAATCGGGATTTCAAACAACTGCTGCTCGCTTTCCTTTGCATCCTCGTTGTTGATATCAGTATGAGCATCTATGTCTATGCTGATCCTGAAGTGGATACCAGCATGATATTCCTGGTAGGTGCAGCATTATCGATTGTTGCCCACATCATTTTGATTGTTCGCCACGCGAAGGGATTTAAATTTTTGCGCACCACCCTCACCGGCAAAGCTTGTTCTCCCTGGAACAATCTGCTCTTCCCCCTCTATTTCTTTGTGCCTGTAATTGCCTTGTTGATTGTGCTCAGCCCCATGTTGATCAAGGTAAATCAGTTTGTCCCTTCGCTGGCTTACGCGCTTATTCTAACGATATCCCTCTGGGTGGCATGGGAAGTGGTTCGCCGGCAGATGTTCCCAGCGGTCAACGCATGGTTGATTGCCGCGGGCGTAACCTGCTGGTTCATAACCGAGGTAGTGGGAGTGGTGCACAACATCCAGATTGGTTTCTTGTCTGATATCAGCGTTCCCCTGACCTGGCATTTTTACATGCCCGCAATTCTGCTGATTGCGTTAAGCGGGTTTTCCTGGAAAGTTGAACACCCAAAACATCTTCACTGATTTGTCAGGATTGAAGTGCAAATTGACAAAACCCCCTGCTATCATGTATAATCA
>CAZRKL010000118.1:6279-8018 GCA_964600595.1 uncultured Leptolinea sp. | reverse complement strand
TGGAAGAATACTTGATCCTCTCAGGACAGATAGCAGATAACCCAGTTTCTCTCACAGAAGAATCGAAACAGAATTCTCCTGAGGATGAACGTCTTTCAAAGCTGCCCGAAGAATTGCCAATTCTCCCTTTACGAGGAGTAGTGGTATATCCCGAAACGACAGTACCACTAACCATTGGGCAACCTCGCTCAATCCGCCTTGTAGATGACATCATCGCCGGAGACCGATTAATTGGTCTGATCACTTCGAAAGATCCTGAAATTGAGAACCCCGGACCGGAAGATCTGTACCAAATTGGTACAATCGCGGTCGTGAACCGCCTCTTCCGGGCACCCGATGGAACGATACGCTTGTTAATGCAGGGTATTGCCCGTTTTAAAACGGAAGAATATACCCAGCTGGAACCATTCCTCAAAGCAAAGATAAAACTTTATCCGGAGAAAGCCGAGACCGGTCTGGAAGTGGAAGCACTTGCGCGCAACGCCCGCGACCAGTTTGAACATATCGCGGAGATGATTCCATCGATCCCCCGGGAGTTGGTTGCCACCATCGCTTCACTCGAAGATCCGCTGCAAACCGTTTACTCCATCGCGAACTTCCAGCGTATGGATGTGGAAGAAGCCCAATCCATTCTTGAAATAGATTCGGCTACCGAAAAACTGCACAAGCTGGTAGGTATTCTGGCACGTGAAGGCGAAGTCCTCGAATTGGGACAAAAGATTCAAAATGAAGCCCGCTCAGAAATTGAAAAAATGCAGCGGGAATACTTCCTGCGCGAGCAGATGAAAGCCATCCAGAAAGAACTGGGTGATACAGATGAAACCCAGGCAGATGTAGAGGAGTTCCGTAAGAAGATAGAACAGGCAGAGATGCCGGAAGAAGCCTTAAAGCAGGCAAACCGGGAACTGGAAAGACTTTCGCGCTTGCCAACCGCTGCCGCTGAATATGGCGTGATCCGCACCTACCTGGATTGGCTGGTCACCCTTCCCTGGAAAGCCGGTACCATAGATGACCTGAATATCTCGCATGCCCGGAATGTACTGGATGAAGACCACTATGGTCTAAAAGATATCAAAGAGCGCATCCTTGAATTTCTCGCTGTCCGCAAGTTACGCAAAGAGCGGGCTGATGATATCATCCGCAACCAGACCAAAGATTACATCCGCAAGATGCGCGAAGGTGTGATCCTGTGTTTTGTAGGTCCTCCCGGTGTTGGAAAAACCTCACTTGGACAATCCATTGCCCGTGCCATGGGCAGAAAATTTATCCGCGTATCTCTTGGCGGGGTGCGTGATGAAGCGGAAATTCGCGGTCACCGGCGAACTTATATCGGCGCCATGCCCGGGCGTATCATCCAGACCATTCGTCGTTCTGAGAGTCGCAATCCAATTTTCATGCTGGATGAGATTGATAAATTAAGTCACGATTTCCATGGTGATCCTGCTTCTGCGCTTCTGGAAGTCTTGGACCCTGAACAGAACTCTGAATTCCGTGATAATTATTTAGAAGTCGCCTTCGATCTTTCACAGGTAATGTTTATCACGACTGCCAACTCTCTTGAGACCATCCCAGCTCCATTGATGGACCGGATGGAGATTATTCAACTCTCGGGATACACTGAAGGTGAGAAGCTGGCTATCGCCAAACAATACCTGATTCCCCGCCAGATCAGGGAGAATGGGCTGAAACCAAAAGAAATCAGCTTCTCAGAAGACGGCATACGGGAAATTATCCAGTCT
>CAZRKL010000118.1:0-6269 GCA_964600595.1 uncultured Leptolinea sp. | reverse complement strand
GTCTTACACCCGGGAGGCAGGTGTCCGTAACCTTGAACGGGAAATTGGCGCCATCTGTCGGAAATTTGTTACCCAGCTCGCTGAAGGAAAAAAGAAAACCATTACAGTTAATCAGCGGATTGTAAGAGATTTTCTGGGAAAGCCCAGCTACAGGGGTACCGAAGAAATTCTACTCCGAACCATGCTGCCGGGCGTGGCTACAGGCCTGGCATGGACGCCAGTAGGCGGTGATATCTTGTTTATTGAAGCGACAAAAATGGCAGGAGCCAAAGGATTCCAGATGACTGGATCACTGGGAAATGTAATGCAGGAATCTGCCCGGGCTGCCCTATCCTATGTCAGATCTAAATCAGGTGAATACAAGATATCAGATGACTTTTTCGAGAAGCATGATATCCATTTGCATGTCCCTGCTGGCGCTCAACCCAAAGACGGACCGTCAGCCGGAGTAACCATGGCAACTGCCCTTATATCGCTCATTTCCGGGCAGCAGGTTAATCCTGAAGTTGCCATGACCGGTGAAATCACCCTCCGCGGACAGGTTCTTCCAGTTGGTGGCATAAAAGAGAAAGTGCTTGCTGCCCACCGGGCAGGGCTTAAGAAGGTAATCCTGCCCCGAAGGAATGAAATGGATTTGGATGATCTACCGGAAGAAGTAAGAAATACGATAAAATTCATACCAGCAGATAGCATGGATGACGTTATCAAGGCAGCTTTGCTAAAAAAAGCGAAACAACACACAAAAACAAAAAACTAAAGGGAAAAATAGCAATTAATCATGAATAACACACACGTATTTATCGTGGAAGATGACAGGACGATGATAGGGTTACTGAAAACCCTGTTGGAAATGGAAGGTTGTAAAGTAACTTCCTACGCCCAACCATCTGCAGAACCGATTACGGAGACGATCAAGCAAATTTCTCCAGATATCATTCTCATGGACGTGAATCTGAGGGATGCCGATGGGATGGAGATCCTTCAGAATATCCGGGCAGATGAATCGATGTCTGGAATTCGCATCATCATGTCTTCGGGCTCAGATTACAAAGACCTCTGCCTACGTCTGGGAGCAGATGATTTTCTCATGAAACCCTATATGCCAGATGACCTGATCAAGATGATAAAGAAAGTACTAGCGCTCGAATAGCAGACAGAGGAGAACAGTTTGGGGAAAAAACAAAACAATCTGCATTGGTACAATGTTGACCTGCACATTCATACCCCCGCGTCAATGGATTTTCAACAAGAGGGCGTGACTTATCTGGATATTTTGCAGCGCGCTGAAGCACGCGGAGTGGATATTCTTGCTTTCACCGACCATAATACCGTTGCCGGATATCGAAAGATGATGGAAGAAATCGAGCAGTTGACTCTGCTCGAAAAGCTGAACCGGCTCATGCCCGATGAGCGGGCAAAATTGGATGAATACCGCAGGCTGCTGCAAACAATTACGCTCTTGCCTGGATTCGAATTTACGGCGACTTTTGGCTTTCACATTATTGGAGTATTCTCTCCGTCCACTCCCCTGCGGGATATTGAACACCTGCTGTTAAATCTGAACATCCCATCGGAGCATCTGGATGAAGGATCAGCAACAGTTGGCGCGACCAGTGACGTGTTAACAGCCTACCGAATGATCAAAGAAATGGGTGGAATCACCATCGCGGCGCATGCCAACTCGGCGAATGGCGTGGCGATGAAAGGTTTCTCATTTGGCGGGCAGACTAGAATTGCCTATACGCAAGACCCAAATCTTGATGCGCTCGAGGTTACCGACCTCGAATTGAAAGGTGGACGATCCACGGCCGCTTTCTTCAATGGTACAAAACCTGAATATCCGCGCCGGATGCACTGCATCCAGGGTTCCGACTGTCACCGCCTTGTCCTCGACCCCGTTCGAAAAAAGAACCTGGGAGTTGGCGATCGGACAACTGAATTTCTGCTTCACGAACCAACAATTGAAGCCATTCGCGATCTATTCAGCCATAATGATTATGCCCGTACCCGACCACGCAGGTTGAAAGAAGAACCCGCCTATGATTTTATCCAGGCTGCATTGGATGAAGGATCTAACATTATTCAGGAATTCCATGAAAGCATTGATATTCGTGGCGGAAAGCTGTACGCGCTGATTTCTGATATTTGCGCTTTCGCCAACACCAATGGTGGAACAATTTATGTGGGGTTGGGGCCTGATCCCAAAAAACTCCCCACAGGAATCAAAGACACTGACCAGGCGACCGCCCAATTAGAAAAAGAAATTACCAACCGCCTCAGCCCGCCAATACACTGCACCTATGAGGTAAGTGATTATCGAGGCAAGAAAATCATGCGCGTTCCAATCCCCCGCGGGGATGATCCTCCCTACGCGCTTGATGAAAACAAGATCTACATCCGTGATGAAGCAGAGACGGGGTTGGCTGTGCGGGATGAGATCGTGAACCTTGTTCTCCGATCGCACAAAGGCGTCGTACAACCAATGGAACACAAGGTGCCCGCTGAAGAAGCAGCCGCTTCTCACGATGAAAATTTCCTCTCTGACGCAAAACCCTCTGCCGCAACCACTAATCCGCGCACTGGTGTTGAAATTATTAATGTGGAAGAACGCAGCGGCACCCGTTACTATACCATGCGTGATTTACGCAATGGCAATATTGTAAAAAATGTAACCCACTCCTCCGCCCGCCGTTTATGGCATTATGCAATCAAACGGTACGATGAGATGGAAGCCATGGGAGACAAGCTTCAGGTTCAGTGGCAGGGAGATTACGGTTTGTTGCACAAATACAAACAGGGTCAAATGAACGCTTATGACCTGGTTCAGCGTGTTCAGGATAATTTCAGGTTTTATTTTGGCGTTACATCCAATGGGATTCATGGAGCGTGGAAGACACTTACCGGCGAAGAATAAGCATGTCTGAGCAGCTGAAATATCGAATTCGTGAGTTTATTTATCTACAAGACTATGCAGCGGCAGCGAATTTATGGCGTTCGGCTATGGGTGGCGTTAAGTTCAGCCAATCAGATTCCGAAGAAGAGATCAAGAAAAAACTCACCCGTGATCCTGATCTATTTTTAGTTGCTGAATGCAACGGAGAAATTATTGGAACAGTCATTGGCGGCTTCGATGGTCGCAGAGCGATGGTTTACCATCTGGCTGTTCAACCTAATTATCGGGGACAAGGGATAGGTGCTGCTTTAATGCATGAAGTCGAAACACGAATTTGGGCAAAAGGTGCGTTAAAAATCTACCTGATGATGAACAGCGAACATCCTGAACTGATTGACTACTATCAAAAATTGGGCTGGAAAAAAATGGATGTGTTTGTTTCTGCCAAAGAAAAGGATAAGGCATGATCCGTTACGCAGTGTTAACGATCTCCGACCGGTCATACGCAGGTGTGCGTGAAGATAAATCTGGTCCGGCTCTTTGCGAGACAATAACCCTGTCAGGCAACCTGGTGACTGCAATCTCACTGGTACCAGATGAAATCGAACAAATCGTTAACATCCTCACTCAATGGGCAGACCTGGATATCGCCGATATTATTCTAACAACCGGGGGCACAGGCTTCACCCAGCGTGATATTACCCCTGAAGCCACTTCACAGATTATTGAGAGACAGGCACCGGGTTTGGCAGAAGCCATGCGTTGGAAAAGTCTTCAGATCACACCGCATGCCATGTTGTCGCGGGCAATCGCCGGAATTCGCAAACAGACCATCATCATCAATTTACCTGGCAGTCCGAAAGCGGCGTTAGAAAACCTTGGATTCATTCAAGATGTCCTCCCTCACGCGGTTGAACTGCTTCGTGAAAAAGACATGCCTGAAACACATCACCGGATGTCATAGCAATTTCTTCCTGCCTAATAATATCTGCACTTGCCAGTGCCCTTCAGGCAGGATATAATCAGCCCTTGGATAAATTTAAGAACGAGGAAGAAAAGAATCATGATCGATGTAAATGACCTGCGCAAAGGGACAACTTTCATTCTGGACAACACCCTTTATAAAGTTTTAGACTACTCACATAATAAATCCGGTCGCGGAAACGCCTCCATCAGGATCAAAGCTCGCAACATCCGTACCGGCACCACATTAGAAAAAACTTTCCAGTCTGGTGATCGCGTGCAGGATATTCGCCTGGATTTCCACAATGTACAATACCTGTATGCGGATGGCGATCAGTACATATTTATGGATATGGAAACCTTCGAACAGCCTGGAATTCCTTCCACGGTTATCGGAGAGGCAGCCGGTTTTCTCAAAGAAGGCATGGAAGTCAAGCTGACTTTCTATGAAAACGAACCCATTGATATCGATCTACCGACTTCGGTGGATTTGAAAGTAGTTGAAGCAGAAAACGCAGTTAAAGGTGATACCGCTACCGGTGTGACCAAGAAAGTTAAAACTGAAACGGGTTTGGAAGTCAGCACCCCCTACTTTGTTGTGGAAGGCGATACCATCCGCGTGGATACCCGCAACGGCGCATACGTCACCCGTGTCTAATTCAAAAATCATGTTTTAGTTTTCCTCCAGCAAGTTCAACCACGGCAGGAAAGCCGTGGTTTTTTATTAAATCCATGAGGATACCCATGCTACCAAAGAATTTATTAATAGATCTTGACGACACCTTGTTGGAAAACAATATGGATACCTTCGTTCCGGGGTATTACAACCTGTTGAGTTCAACGTTGGCAGAATTCTGCCCTCCCGACCGCCTTCTTCCTGCTTTAATGGCTGGGTCCAAAGCAATGATGCTGAATACAGATCCGTCAGTAACTTTGGAAGAATCTTTCGATGCAGTGTTTTATCCGCGCATTGGCATATCAAAACCAGACATTGCCCCGAAGATACTCAATTTCTATCAAAACCAATTCAACTCATTACAAAATTTTACCAAACCCATTCCCGACGCGAAGACACTCATTGAAAAAGCCATCGAAAAAGGATACCAAATTGTAATTGCTACCAATCCACTTTTTCCCCGCGTTGCCATCGACCAGCGTCTGAATTGGGCTGATCTTCCTGCAGAAAAATATCCCTTCAAGTTGATCACCTCTTATGAATACTTCCACTTCTGCAAACCCAACCCCAAGTATTATCTGGAAATATTGTCAGCGCTTTCTTTGGATGCTGCCGATTGCCTTATGGTTGGCAATGATTTGGAAGCAGATATTAAACCCTCCGTTCAAGCCGGATTGCAGGCTTTTCACATTTCCAAGGACCAAAACACAAATGAATATCAAACTGGTACATTACAAGATCTAATTAGACTCATATAATGAATGTTCTATAAGAAATGTATAAGAAATGTCCAAAACCTTACAGGTTCTCTGGTTTTGATGTCAGGGATTGGTATAATCAATTCAAATTTGCAACGGAGATATGAATTCCCGGAGGTATGAGTGAATTCTCGGAACCAATCATATATTGTTTACTTGTTACTCTTCGTAGCGATCATCGCTATGGTATTTACCCAATTCCGCCAATCATCGACAGGAACAGATACCCTGACCATCAATCAGGTGGCAGCGGATATTCAGGCTGGTTTGGTAAAGCGGATCAGTGTAGATGAAGACCGCTTGACTGTGGTTTATGCCGAAACTGAGAAGAAATCCAATAAAGAACCAGGCGAAACCCTGGTCAAACAGCTAATGGATCTGGGAGTGACTTCCAGCCAGCTGACAGCTGACAAAATTAAGGTTGACATCAAACCCCCGAATGCCTGGTTGGGCATTCTCACAATCATGGGGTATATTCTGCCGTTCCTGATTCTCGGTGGCGTATTGTGGTTCATATTCCGCCAAGCTCAGGGCAGCAACAACGCGGCTATGTCTTTTGGTAAATCACGCGCCCGCATGTTTAGCGGAGATCAACCTTCGGTTACCTTTGCAGATGTAGCAGGGGTAGAAGAAGCCAAGGATGAGCTGAAAGAAGTGGTTGAATTCTTGCGTGAACCGCAAAAGTTTATATCCCTGGGTGCGCGCATTCCAAAGGGTGTACTCCTGGTGGGTCCTCCTGGAACCGGCAAGACCCTTCTTGCAAAAGCTGTTTCTGGAGAAGCCGGGGTTCCCTTCTTCTCCATCTCAGGTTCAGAATTTGTTGAGATGTTTGTGGGTGTCGGTGCAAGCCGTGTCCGCGACTTGTTCGAACAGGCAAAACGCCACTCACCCTGTATTGTCTTTGTGGATGAAATTGATGCAGTGGGTCGAGGGGAAGCGCATCAACCCGAAAGTCACCTCATACCATTGGTACTGCAGG
>CAZRKL010000117.1:3737-8413 GCA_964600595.1 uncultured Leptolinea sp. | reverse complement strand
TAATCGACGAATTATGTATGATGTCATATAGATTATCCTGATCATATGAGACAGGATGCAGATAATTTAGGATCTACATCCTGTCTCTTTATTATGAAGTTTGTTTAAGGAGCAGTTTTTTTCATGGAATATATCCAACCATATTCAGGGTTTCCATAAGCAGGATTGAAATAGAAACCATCAATCCATGTCTGATAATGGAACCCTTCAAGGAATTGGTACATCCAGATATTTACGGCTTCTTCAGCAGCTTTTGTTTGGATAGTTTCATAATGCTTTGCGCGTGCTTTTGGATCATTGATCTTTACGCCTTCAAGGATCAAGTTATCGAACTCTGCCGCTTTTTCATCCGGGAAATTCACGATTCGGCCGTAAGCGCCTTGTGAATACAGGAATGGCTGGACCCAGTTGTGAGGATCATGATAATCTTCAGCCCAACCACCAACATAGATTGGTAATTTTCCCTGTCTACGGCTTTCCAGTAGGACTGCCCAGGGCATGCCTATGACACTTATATTGAATTTAGGATTGACTGCTTCCAGACCAGCTTTCAAAATCTCAGATGAAAGTCGGCGGGTATCATTCCCTGTGTTAAACGCCATCTGCATGTAAAATCCCAAATTCCAGATATCATCATCATCTTCACCAGCGGGAATCCCATCCAGGTCAATGTCTGCAAGTTTGAATTCTTCTACACATTTGTCAGGATCATAAGAGAATTCTGGATCTTTTCCTTCCACATAACCAATCATACCCAGAGGAATGGGTCCCTGAGCTTGCACACCTTCACCGGCCAGAGCATCTTGGACCATCGCATCAAAATCAAAGCAATAATTAAATGCTCTACGGATGTGTTCATCACTGAAGAAAGTTGGCGTGATACCATTTCCATCTACTTCGCCACTGCCTACATATGGATTTCCGCCTTCAACATTGATATTCCAGTTGAATTGGGAAGGTGTGATGGCCGGCATAGGTAATTTTCGGAAGGTCTTGATATATCCGTTTGGATTTTCCTCTTTACAGGATGATTCATCCTCGCCGCAGAGGATTTTTACATTTTCATTTAGCTGTGGGCGATATTGCGGAGGTGCGTAGATATAATCTGCATCACCAGCTTCAAACATTGCCAGACGTGTGCCCCATTCATCGATGTTCTTAAACACCACTCTCGGGATACTTGCTACACCACTGGGACCACCCTCCCACATCGGTTCAGTCCGCCAGTATTCAGGGAAAGCTACCAGAACAGTTTCTTCACCTGGCGTCCAATGATCTAACATGTATGGACCTGTTCCATTCCCGTCATTGAAAAACTTGGAGTTTTCGGCTGATGGATCGGCAAAAGGTACCCAATTGCTGCAGTCGCCATCCCAGTCACCGACTTCAGCCATATATTCTTTGTCAAGTATTCCGCCAAAGAATTGCTGAGACATAACCGCGAGCATCCAGGGAACCGGTTGATTTAAATTGTAGGTAACAGTACCCGCATCATCATCTGCAACAACTTTTGTCTTGATCGATTCGCATACTTCAACCAAATCCTGTTCATTCAAGTCATCAAAAGCTTCTTTGCCAATTAGTGCTGCGGCAAAATCTTTGATGGATGCCATAGCCATTTCTGGACCATAAAAGGCATCGTACGCGATCCATTGCCAGCCGTCGATCCTTCCCTGCAGCATTGCTCTCGCAGTTGTGTAGGCAATATCGTGGGGTTCCAGTGTGCCGCCTTTGTGGAATTTAACACCTTTTCGAATATTAAATACCCAGGTTTTACCGTCATCACTCATCGTCCAATCAGTTGCCAATGCTGGAATATATTCGTCAGTTCTCTCACGGTTGAAGAAAACCAGTCCTTCGTAGATATTGAGAGCGATTGTGGATGACGCAGTATCATACATCCAGGCTGGATCCATAGTCTCCTGTTCGCCAGCACCAGTGATTATTGTGAATGTGTCTGGATTTTTGAATTCTGGGGATATTCCTCCAGAAGGTGCAGCCGGGGCTGCTGGTGCAGCTGTTTCTCCTGGTTTTGCTGGAGCCGGTGCTGATGTCTCCTGCCCCGCAGGAGCTCCCGCGCTGGGGGCGCATGCAGAGAGGATCATGACTAAAACAAGGAACACCGAGAAAACCACCCAAATCTTATTACGCATATTCTTCTCCTTTTTAAATTTGTCGTTCTTTTGATCGGATATTGTATGAAAAACCTTTCTCATACAAAAAATGGCCAGCCATTAGCTGGTTTCTTACAGGTTAAATCAAACACTCCCTTGAAGCATCATTCTTCAGGGGAGTGTTCCTATTGGTCAGATGTCCTACTTATTCATTACCTGACAAGTTTATTTCTGAGAGCTAGTGTGATTGCCTCACCACGATTTGAAACGCCAAGCTTCATGAGAATGTTACTTACATGTGCCCTGGCCGTAGACCTGCTTATGGTGAGCCTTTCTGCTATTTCAGGGTTATTCAGCCCTTCAACTAATAGACCTAACACTTCTTTTTCACGAGGAGTCAAATCATCACCAGGAGCTGGAAACTGATCTCGAATAAGAGCCTGTGTAATTTCTGGCGCCATGGTTGGCTTTCCTGCCATTCCCTTCCGAATGGCAGAGATCAATTCTTCGCCAGTAACATTTTTCAATAAATAACTGATTGCGCCTTCGAGAATAACCTGGTGAACTAAATCTTTTTCCTGATAGCTGGTCAGAGCAATAACCTGTGTATCAGGATATTTTTTACGGATGTGCCCGGTTGCTTCAATACCATCCATTTTAGGCATCATGATATCCATGATGACCATATCAGGTTTAACTCGTTCGCAAAGCGCAATTGCTTCTTCACCGTTGGAAGCTTCGCCAACTAAATCAATATCATCTGTGATACTGAGATAAGAAGCCAAACC
Organism: uncultured Leptolinea sp.; assembly: GCA_964600595.1. Classification (GTDB taxonomy): domain Bacteria; phylum Chloroflexota; class Anaerolineae; order Anaerolineales; family Anaerolineaceae; genus DAIOEK01. The sequence continues at coordinate 5,511 of CAZRKL010000117.1, read as the reverse complement.
GCGCCTTACCATATCATGGTCATCAACAATGATTACCCTGATTTTGCTATTCGTCATTAGATGTAGGTTCCTCACCTTTCCAGACAACCGCTATCTTCGTGCCTGCTCCTGGAACACTGGAAATTTCAAGAACGGCATCAATAGAATCTGCTCTTTCTTGCATATTATATAACCCAAAATGATCTTGTGCTATTTTTTTTGTTTCGAATCCACATCCATCATCTTCAATAACCATACTTACTATTAGAGTGTTCTGCTCCCCCTCAGCAAAATTTCCATCTTTTGAGCAGTAGATTTTCACATTTTCGGCTTTCGCATGTTTTACAACATTCGTTAGTGCTTCCTGGGCAATCCGATAGAGCGTGACATTGACATCATTGGGTAAATGGATATCGTTTGGCACGGAAAGGGCAATTTTCAGCCCCGTGCGTCCAGCCACAGCTTCAGCTAATTGCTTGATTAAGTCTGCTAATTTAGCTTCTGCCATGGATGCTGGTCTTAATTCCATTAACATGGACCTCATTTCGGCTAATGCCCCTCTGGTTAGCAGCCTCATTTCTTGGATCAATTTCTTCCCCTCTGCAGGATTCTTCTCCCATACCCCAGGAAAAGCTTCAGCAAGCAAACTGGCAGAAAATAACGTCTGCGTAACAGCATCATGTAAGTCTCGCGCCAGCCTATTCCTCTCGTTCAACATAGCCAGTTCAGCGGTATTATTGCGAAGCCTGGCATTGCCAAGCGCCAGAGCTATTTGTTCAGCGAATGAAGTTAGCAATTCTCTATCTTCACTATTCCACGTTTTTGAATTTTGTGAAAAAAGGATCAATATTGCTTCAATTTGGCCAGATCCGTATACAGGAAGACAGGTTATTGTCTTTGCTAATGTTTGAAAGCCAATTTCAAATGGTTTAAAGGTCAGTATTATTTCGTCAGGTGAAGTGGATTTGGTTTCTATTTCACGAATTCGTTGATAAATCAAATTGATCAGCTCACATTCGATATCTGTGTTTTGAGACGATGAGATCACCAATTTATTTTTCTTATCTTTTTGATCATCACACTGAGCGATTACCACATCATGAACTCTCATAATCTGGCATATTTGATCCGCAATGAAAGAAAGCGAATCTTCTAACGACATATTAGAATTTATCCTGATCAGAATTTCACGGAGCCCCTCAGCTACCTGTCTTCTCTGATCAATTTCCCTTGTTCTCAACTTTACTAATTGTGCTAGGTCGCGCGTCCTTCGTTGTGAGGATTGAATTCTGAGATAAACCAACCCTGCAATTCCCAAGATTATGGACAAACCGAAAATGCTAATGAAATTTCGATTTTCCCATAATGGTGGAACAATAGAAACTGTTAGAATTTTCTTTTCCGGGTACCATTCCCCTGTTTCATCACTGGTTCGTAACCAGAGCTGATATTCACCACCAGGTAAGTTGGTATACCTCCCATGCCCAATAGCCTCTGTGACGGTCCATTCCTTTTCAAAGGGAGCTAACCTATACGCATATTTTATGTTTTCTGATACAAAAGCAAATTGATCTTGAAATGTAAATTCGAAATAATTTTTTGGCCATGATAATTTAATTGAGTTTATGACCTCAAGTGGCAATTGATCAATTATTTGCTGCCCTCCTTGCGTGAGTGAAGTGAGAAACACATCCGGTTGATAGGTATTTGAATAAATCTCGGTTGGATGGAAATATGTAACTCCAAAAATTCCTCCAAAAAATATCTGCCCATCTTCACTTTTTGCACCAGCGCC
>CAZRKL010000117.1:0-3637 GCA_964600595.1 uncultured Leptolinea sp. | reverse complement strand
CAAAGTGCCCGATAATCGCTGATGCTTCCGCGTGTTGTTATAGATGGCAAATAAGTTGTAGATGTCTGGTTAAGCGTATTCATTTTCACCAACCCTCTGTTTGTTGCGACCCAGAGGATGTTATTCTTGTCCGGATAAAGTGCCCAGACTAAATTGCTCGGTAAGATTGTTGAATACCCGGGTTGATACTCAATATGCTCGATCGCGCCCGAATCTGGATTCAATTTGAACAAACCTGATCCCCCGGTTCCCAGCCAGATTATCCCATTGGCATCCTGCTGGATTGTAAGTATTTGTATGGGAATATTCTGAGGGGAAACTCTTTTATCTAAAATCTCCGGTTGGTTCAACTGCCTGAGCTGTATATGTTTAAAGAAATTTCCTTCCCCCACATACTGGTTTAATCCATTATCCGTGCCTATCCACAATTTCCCAGACTTATCAATCAGCAATGAGTGCACATGGTCATCATCCAGTGAATTTTCATTTTCCGGATCATGTTTGAATACCTGGTTTTGTCCAGAAGAAAAATCGTATAGATTGAGTCCTCCTCCATCTGTACCAATCCATAATTTGTTATCTTTGTCAGGTAAAACAGCCCAAACCATGGAATTGCTCAGGCTATTTCTTAACCAGGGTGAAAACTCAAGACTTTTGAATCGATTATTCAGGGGATTAATATAATTTACAAATCCCGAGTAAGTACCTATCCAGATTATTCCAGATTTGTCTTCTTGTATGGATAGAATTCGATTATCACTTAAGGATGTTGAATTTCTTGGATCTGCAAATACACGTTCGATATTTATTAAATCGGATGAAATTCTGAATAACCCAAACGAATACGTACCCACCCAATAGTGTTCATCTCCTCCATATATAATTGCCTGAATGGGTATTCTTTCCGGGTTTGTTTTGTTATTACTGAGATTAATTTCCCGAACCTTAGATGTGCGGGTATCGAATTGGAAAAGGCCTGCCTCTGAACCGATAAGCAAAACATTATTATGAATAAGCAATGATGAAATTGCGCTCCTGGTAACCACAACAGGCACTGGAGCTGTTCGATAGTTAATAAATGATCCATTTGATATTTGCAACCGGTCGAGACCATACGCAGTACCAACCCACAGGGTGTCTGAATTTCCTTTTGCGAGGGAAAGAACATCATTTGAACTAATCGAACCTAATTGTCCGCTATTTTGCAAGTAATGTTGGATCTTCCCGGTTATCAGGTCTAAACGGTTTAATCCCCCGCCTAGCGTGCCTACCCAGAGATATCCATCCGGGTCAAACAGCAATGTCCTTATGTAGTCACTGCTGATCGTATCTTCACCGGCGGGTTGATGCAGATACCTTGTAAACAATCCTGTTTCGCGGATGTATTTATTCAGTCCACCACCCCGGGTGCCAATCCAGATTGCTCCATCAGACGATTGAGTAATGGCGGTGATATCATTTGAGCTGATGCTGTTTCCATCATCCGGCTCATGGCGATACACAACGACATTTTTTCCATCAAATTTGTTCAATCCATCTTCGGTGCCAAACCAGATATAGCCAAAATCATCTTGGTATATACAGGTGATCACGCTCTGTGAGATACCATCCATGCTTGTCAAGTGTGAAAACTTGATCGCATCAACTGGATAATCTACAGGTAAGTGATTGGATTTAATAATGGTTTGACGTGCGACTGATTGGTCTTCAGGGATTGATACTGAAACCACGTTTCGTGTGAGATTACAACCTGTGAAAATAACTAACAATAGGATATAGATAATAGTTCGAGGGATTCTGGCAAAGTTTTTCATGAAGACCTGCGAAAACAGAATATATTCACTTAATGATATAAGACATCTGTCCATGTTGCCATTAGACAAATGTACAGTTTTCTTCAGGTCAATTATTCTCAAAACCCTCTTTACCATATAATAATTGGAGAACTATCAAAATAATCATTAATTAATCTGATTTCCCGGGACGAGGACCAAAATGAACCGGAAAACACTATTCATTGGCACGGTTTCAGTATTCATGAGTTTGGCGTGTGGATTATCCAGACAAACACAACCAAGAGAATTGTCTGCAGTTGAACAGGTCTCCACGCCTCTAAAAGTTGCGATTTCGCCGCTTCCACCTTCTGAAGTAGCAACATTATCGTTTCCCACTGAAATCCCACCAAGCACGAAAATCGTGAAGCTATGGGCTGCGGAGGTGTTTTCGGATTTTGAAGAGGCCGACACGGGGTTCTTCACCGGGGGTCCATCAGATTCTACCTGTGGGAATGATCCTTATCCGTGGTTCTTTGCAGCAGGACCCACAAAAGATGTGCATACGCTTGATTTTCGGTATGCCTATGCAATCATCCCCCTGGAAATTAATATCTATTTATCTCATCCAACTGATGATAATTTCACTATCCAGGTGGCAAACCAGACAACCCAATCTTCTGCAGAGGTGTATTCCGGCAAAATACCTTACACAGGTACGTGCCCATCGGTATTTACCATCCCGTTGAATATATCTCATCCGGTTGATCAGATCACGATAGCATTCTCTGATACCGAAAACCCCGTGCAGTTTAACTCAATTGAATTGGTGGGGATACTACCCCATCAAATTGATATCTCTCCCGCGTGGCGGGTGCAAATCCCAGCGGACTACTTAGGCGATGCCGACAGCCAATTTCCGGGGGGAATTGCGATCGATGCGTTGTACAACATCTACATTGCTAATGGACAGAACGGATTGATAAAAATGGATCAGGATGGGCAGGTTATTACAACCTATTTGAATCAGGACCCATCCAATTTTTCTGATGTTGCACTGGATCAATATCAGAACATCGTGGTGACAGATCTTCTCTCGAAGGAATTTGTCGTGTTGAGTAAAAATGGCACCCGGAACATTTCAGGTGGGACGGATTTTTCACCTTACAGCCCGCTGGCTGTGGCGGTAAGTCCGTTCAATGGAAATGTTTATGTGCTGGATGTAGGGGATGTTGTGAACCGCGTTCAGGTTTACACCGGTGATACCGGAGAGTATTTGCATGAAATCCCACTGGAGCAGGCAGAATACCCAAGTTATAAAGGTCTGGCATTTGATGCGGATGGGTATCTATATACACTGGATATACGACAGGGAAGCATCTTAAAGATGGATGTCAATAATCAGCGTATTGTTGCAGAATTAGCGCAGGATGAACTTCAAAAAGCAGGAACAGCAGATTTGGCAATCGACAAATCTGACAATATTTACGTTCTTCTGCATAACAGCCCTGAGAATAGCGCGATCTATATTTTTGATTCAAAGGGTGAGTTATTCAAGCGGTTTGGAAACTTGAATTATGACGGCAGCGAACATGAACCCGGTACTTTCATGTTTCCGGTAAGCCTTGCGGTTTCTGATGATGGGAAAATGATAGCGGTATGTGAAAACGGGTTCATTACCGCATACCGGTTTGATTAATAATAGGCGGATTATAGATTCTGTCTAACTGGAGGCAACAATCCTGTTGCGTCCCAGTTTTTTTGCCTTGTACATTTCCATATCCGCGGTGTGGAGAACATCTTCAAATCGCTCAAAAGCCTCTGAGTAGCTTGTTGCCCCGATACTCACGGTAACATTAAATATA
>CAZRKL010000116.1:3142-8474 GCA_964600595.1 uncultured Leptolinea sp. | reverse complement strand
GTAAAAGAAAAGAGTGTAAAGAAATCACCGGCAGGACGTAAAAACACCAAACAACCTGCCAGGAAGAAACCCGATCAATTGGAATTGGAGATTTAAGAAAAACCCCGGAGTTTCATCGCTCCGGGGTTGCTTTTTGTAGGGAAAATTAGACAACTTTAAAATTGCTGTAGTGATACACAATTTTGTCGTTTATCAACCCGAAAGTATCACTGCCGTTGGATACATTACCCCGGCTGGAGGTGGCATTCCAGGTGATATGACGCGTGTTTCCGGTTCCAGTCGCGCCAACCAACGTAAATTTGGCATTTGGCAGAATCTGGTTGAATAGGGTTGCATACCAGGTCTTGATTGCTTCTGTTCCCTGCACAATTTGTGATGATGTAATTTGCACAGCAAGCGGGCTGTAAAGGCTCGCCAATGTGTCTGCATTCTTTGCATTGAGACCATTTATGAAAGTGTCCTGGAATGAAACCGTTGGGATGGTCCATGAATAATCTCGGATCAAGTTCCATAAAGAAAGCAGGTCACGGCGGCATTCATCCCAGCTAAAGAAATTAAAACCATCGAGGTTCAGGTTCTTTGCCGTTTTCATGAATAAGGTGATGTCTTTGGAAGTCGGAGCCCAGGTGCCAACTTTATAAGTCGGTCCGGTTGGAAATACGGGGCGCACGACTTTTAATGCGCGATATTCCTGAACAGTCCTGGTTAATTGCGCATCCGCATTATGTGCTTCTTCCCAATAGACCTGCGGCATTGCCAGATCACTTTTCTCCAAGAAGGCGGCAAATGGAAATTTTGAATGGTACGTAGGATATCGAAAAGTGCTTAATGCAATTGGCATGGTGGGGATATACTTCCGCACTTCTGTCATAAATGCCTTGGCGCTGGCTTCTTTACTGGTGGATTCCCAGTGCATTTCAGCATCGATGACATAGCCTGCCAGCCCGAGAGCTTTTGCCCGAGCGCCACCTATCTGCGCTTCACGAACCGGATCTGATCCATATACAAAATGCCATCCCCATGTGGCAATTCCACGATTTTTAAGGGCGGAAATGACCGCGGGAACGTAATCTTTCTTCTTTGTTGAGTCGTAATTGTAATATGAGGTGCCATCGGCAATTTTCACCAACACATGCGTAAATTTGGCACTGGCTGCCTGAGTGGCAATGGATTCAGGATTTCCATTTTCGCAGCTGGGTATTTTCCAGATAAAGAAGCCTTTTCCTTGCAGTGTCATACGCTGTTCTCCACTTATGCGCTGGAATCGGGGGTGATATTTCCGGCGAGTCCCAACTCTGGTGCAATTGCCCGCATCGCCAGGATTACCTCGTCAACATGCTGCCAGAGTTCTACGCCAAACTCTTCAGCACCTCTGGTAATCTCGTCACGATTGGCGCCAGCTGCAAATGCTTTGTCTTTCCATTTCTTTTTTACTGATGACGAAGTGAGGTCATAAAGCGATCTGGATGGCCGTACAAGCGCCACTGCAGTGATCAGACCGGTGACCTCGTCACATGCAAATAATGCTTTTTCCATCTTCGTCACTCGAGGTATTCCGGTATGATCTGCATGGCTCATGACCGCCCGAATGATTTCTTCAGCAACTCCCTTTTGGCGAAGTATAGGTTCTCCTGCCAGTGGATGCTCTTCTAAGGTGGGATGGATCTCCCAGTCAAAATCATGCAGTAGACCGGTATTGCCCCACAATTCTTCATCTTCACCGAGTTTTCGGGCGTAATACCGCATAGCCGCCTCAACCGACAACATGTGATTGAAGAGATTTACGTTTTTTATATACTGCTTTACAAAACCGATTACTTCATCCCGATTCATAATTCATCCAAATGAATATATTTGAGTCCCTATTATCCATGCAAGGATTGTGCCTTAAATACAAATCAGCCAGGAGAGCTGGCTGATAAAGGCGACATGTGATTCATGCGTTATTACTTAAATATAGGTTCCGGTTCACCCAATACTGGCAGAGGATGAGTGATGTGATTTTCAATCAGTGACATGAATGTAGCGGGGATCTCACGCAATTCCCAATAGATGATGGATGATTTGCGGTAATTTCTTCCTGTTGCCGGAACTCCAACAATATCCATGCCTATTGAACGACAGGTGTAGATCGCCCTGGGCAGGTGGAATTGTTGCGTAACCAGAAGAGCTTGATCCAGACCAAAGATAGCTTTTGCCCTGAAACAGGTGTCATAGGTGCGCCTGCCTGCATAATCCAGCACAATATCCTCTGCTGGTACACCCAAAGCTATTGCATATTCACGCATGGATCCCGGTTCATTGTATTCCACGAAGCGGTTATCGCCACTCATCAGGATTTTTTCCACCTTGCCATCCTGGTATAAACGGACCGCTGTTTCTACCCGGTCTCGTAGTACCGCGGTCGGAGTCCCATCCCGGCGTAATCCGGCGCCAAAAACAATGGCTGCCCGCCGGGCATCTGTTTTTTCTTCCGGTTGTATCAACACACGGGTTGAGAGGATGACATATAGGCGGGCGAAAGCACTTATAACACCAACCGAAATGACTATCCAGATTAGTATTCTAAAAACGATGAGAACCATTTTTCGCATTGTCCGATTTTATCACTACTTTGTAGAGGTTTTTTCAAATGCGTTCATTCCAAATACTGGCAGCATACTTATTGCTTTTCAATTCTTGCGCCAGACTTAACTCTTCAGGGGTGTATGCTCCCCATGATAAGGACAATCCATTCACGAAAACCTGAGCTTCAAGAAAAGCATCCATCAGCTCCTGCCAGGAAAAATCTCTGCCGGCAGCTTCTTTCAACGTCACCGCTCGATTTACCATGGCGGATTGCGCTTCATGTTTTGCTGCTTTGTTCGGGTAATTCAATCCATCGACGATGCGAGTAATATCTCCAAATACGGGTATGGAGCCGTGCTGTAATACCTGGTTTCCCTTGCGAGCCTGAGCAGAGCCGATAATCTTCTTTCCATGCCAGGTTATTTCATATTGGGATGGCACCTCAAAACAAATGGGATTTTGTTCGCTCTGCGAACTCGCTGGAGGTAGGTTCTTCATGTCAGCCGAAATTCCCAGACGATTCAGAAAATCGATCATCCCATTGGCAATCCGCTGGTAACTCTCCAGGATTCCACCTGAAAACAGGGGATTCTCGAGGGGTGCGGCAAAACTATAAGTCAATTCATCGATGTGTAGAATTGCCCTGCCGCCTGAAGGACGGCGAACGATTTGCCAGCCGTTTTCCTCAACCCCGGATAGGTTTATATCACTAAATGGTTGTGCTCTACCCAGTGACAAACAGCCGGGTGACCACCTGTAAAGCCTTAGGGTGGGGGGCGATTTTTCTTCGCCAGCGCATGCGGCGATCGCTTCATCCAATGCCATGTTCCATGCGCCGTCAGCCTCGTTATCAATCATCACCCGCCATGTATAAGCATTCTGTGACTGTTCATTCATATTGAATGATTTTAACATAACCTTGGATCCTGCTTCGTGCGATGACCCTTTTTGTGTATGTTAGAATTATGCAGACAAAAATCAAAGGTGGAAATGCATATGTCTGATGTTAAGTTTGTTGAGCCAAGAAATACAATAGAGATTCACTTACCAGATGGCAGGGTTATTTCAGGCGGACGGGGTGCATCCATTGAATCATTCCTGCAGGTTTTCACCCCTGATGAACGCGAGCTCATTGTGGGAGCAATAGTCAATGGAGAATTACGGGAACTGACTTTTCCATTACAAATGGATAGCAATGTTATCCTGATAAATATGGATTCTGCGGACGGCGCTCGCATTTATCGGCGATCACTCACATTTCTCCTGGAGGCGGCGTTTGAAGATTTATTCCCGGAAGCAAGCCTGACTGTGGATCATTCTGTAACCTCGGGAGGGTTTTATTGTGAGGTGAGCGGACGGGAGCCACTCACACAACAGGAGATCAATCAGCTGAAAGAGCTGATGCGGATCCTGGTCCAAACTAATCTTCGATTTGAGCGGCAGCAGGTACCTCTGAATGATGCTATTGACTACTTCAGAAGCCAGGGAAATGATGACAAAGTAAAACTATTATCTTACCGGCAAAAGGAATTCCTGGTGCTCTATCGCCTGGGGAATCATAGAGATTACCATCACGGATACATGGTACCATCCACCGGATATTTGAAATGGTTTGACCTTAACATCATGGGAGATGGTTTTGTAATCAACTATCCCAGACGGGTGAATCCACGGCACACACAACCGCTTCCCGGTTACCCGAAACTTCTCTCTACCTTCAAGCAGTATGGCAAATGGCTGGAGCGGCTGGGTATTGAAAGCGTTGGCGCGCTCAATGATGCCATCAGTGCCGGGAAGATAAAAGAAGTAATTCTTGTTTCAGAGGCATTACATGAACAACGAATTTCAGAGATAGCTGCTCAAATCGCCGCTGACGTGGAAAGGATTCGGGTGGTTTTGATTTCAGGACCGTCATCCTCTGGAAAAACCACCTTCTCTAAAAGATTGACAGTTCAATTAATCTCCCAGGGAGTATCGCCATTCCCGCTGGAGATGGATAACTATTTTGTGAATAGAGAGCAAACTCCGCGGGATGCCAATGGAGATTACGATTTTGAATCACTTGATGCGCTGAACCGTGGCTTGTTAAACGAGCAGCTGGTTGATTTGATAGCCGGTAAAAAAGTGAATATTCCCCACTACAACTTTCGCACCGGTTCCAGTGAGGCTGGGGAGACAGTCCAATTACAATCGGGACAATTAATCATTTTGGAAGGGATTCATGGTTTGAATCCAAACCTGATCAGTAAAATTAACCCAGAGAATACATACCGCATTTATGCTTCTGCTCTGACGCAATTAAACCTAGATAGATATAACCGGATTTCTACAACCGATACGCGCCTCCTACGCAGAATTGTTCGCGATGCCCGCGAGAGGGGCTATTCTGCCCTGCAAACAATCTCAAGGTGGGAGTCTGTGCGTGCGGGAGAAAAAAACCACATATTCCCGTTTCAGGAAAACGCGGATACCATGTTTAATTCAGCGCTGGCGTATGAATTATCTGTGTTAAAGCCGTTCGTTGAACCGCTGCTCCGCCAGGTTCATCATGGGTCTATGGAATATATCGAAGCGAAGCGTTTACTCGCATTTCTGGATTGGTTCCTGCCCGTAAACAGCGAAATGCTCCCTGATAATTCAATTTTACGGGAGTTTGTAGGCGGCTCTATACTGGCTGATTTTAAGCTCTGGAAAAATGGATGATGTAAATAATTATAAGAAAAAGAACTGCCAGATATCAACTCTGGCAGTTCTTTTTGTGTAG
>CAZRKL010000116.1:0-3132 GCA_964600595.1 uncultured Leptolinea sp. | reverse complement strand
TAGTTTTTACAACACGCCCCAGGCGGGAAATTCCCTCATTGATGATTTCTGGTTTGCAGAATGAGAAATTCAATCTCATGGTATTTTTTCCTCTACCATCGGGGTGGAATGGCCCCCCTGGAACAAATGCCACTTTCTCGATTAATGCAACCTTCAGCAATTCAGCTGAGTCTATGTTGTCTGGCATCGTTGCCCAGAGGAATAATCCACCTTCCGGGTGGGTCCATCTGACACCTTCTGGCATTGACTCGACCAGCGTGTCGAGCATGACATCTCTTCTTTCCCGGTAGGTCTCGCGGATGACTTTTATGTGTTGGTCCAGAAAACCATCTTTCGCAACTTCAAAAGCGATGACCTGGTTAAAAGTAGCGGTGTGTAAGTCAGCCCCTTGCTTGGCTAAGACAAGTTTGCGGATGACTTCCGGCGGAGCAATGATCCATGCAAGGCGGAGACCCGGGGAGAGTGTCTTTGAGAAAGTGCTCAGGTAAATGACATTGCCTGAGTATGATGTTCCATTTGAGTTGGAACGATATTGGTTATCCAGATGAACAACCGGTGGGATATGATCGCCCTCAAACCTCAACTGACCATATGGATCATCTTCAATGATGGGTACACCATATCTGTCAGCCAATTCAATGATCTTCATCCTGCGTTCAAAGGGTATGGTTACCCCGGTTGGATTCTGGAAATTTGGCAAGAGGTAAATAAACTTTGGTCCTGTTCTCAATGCTTCTTCCAGCGATTCTGTGATCATTCCATGATCGTCGCTTGGGACAGTGACGTATTCAGCCCCGTAAGCATTCCAGGCTTGTAAAGCTCCTAAATATGTAGGAGACTCAACCAGTATCCGGTCACCACGGTTGATAAATATTCTCCCCAGTAAATCCAGAGCCTGCTGGGATCCGGAGGTGATCATAATATTATCCGGATTTACTTTCATGGCATATCTTTCAGTATGCCTGGCTATCATTTCGCGCAAAGGCAGATAGCCTTCAGTAGAGCCATATTGCAAAGCTGTTTTTCCATTCTCCTTGAGAACCCGATTGCAGGCTTCAGCGATTTTTTCTGTGGGAAAAACATCGGGTGCGGGAAATCCCCCGGCAAAAGAAATGATATCTGGTAATTCAGCGAATTTCAGCAATTCGCGGATCACAGATGCCGCCATCCGTTGCGTACGCATCGCATATCGATGGTCCCATGGGGTTTGCATATATTGAACTCTCCTTATCTTATTGTTTAGTAAAGATATGTGAACTGTCACCTTAGAGCTTGGGGAAGCGGCTCACAATGACAGCCTGGGTAGGTAATGTTACCTTATCTCCCGGGATAAGTTCGTTGGGCGCTTTACCATGCGCGGCTGGTTTTCCCTGATAGATGAATATTGCAGTTCCCTCTTCTGCAAATTTCTTATCGATAAATGCCTGACCGGTAAGCAAGCCATCACTATCCACAGCGCAGCTGGTTACAAAACCGATCACTTTGCCTTTTTTATCCAACACTGGGTCGCCGTTATGTGCCATGCGGACAGATTTTTCATTGAAGCGGAATCGCGCCACAACACTCGTGCGTTTTGATTCTTTTTCGATAAACGATGCTCTACCGACAAACCATGGCTTATATATCTTTACATATGATCCAAAACCGGCATCAGCAACACCCAAATTGGCTTCTCCGCCCATCTCATGACCATACAGCGGCAAACCGGCTTCGGTGCGAAGAGAATCTCTGGCGCCTAATCCGCAGGGCTTGAGACCGAGGCTGGTACCTTTGTCCATAATGGCGTCCCAGAGTTTTACCGATTCATCTGGATGAACGAAGAGTTCAAATGCCATTTTCTCGCCGGTGTATCCAGTTCGGGAGACGATCAAGTCAATTCCTCCAACTATCGCCTCACATAATTCTGTTCGTTTCAATCCCATGATCCTCTTGCGGGTGGATGCGTCGACACCCAGAGACAGGAGAATTTCACGTGATTTGGGACCTTGCAGAGCGATATCCACGCGCATATCTTTTCCCTCTTTGGGATTACGCAGGTTTCTTAATGTCACTCCTCGTCCGAACGCTTTCGCACCAGGTGCCTGCCTGTCAATTAATACTTTTCCATCCTTGACCGCATTCAGCCATGCCCAATCTTTATCATCATTGGATGCGTTTACCACAACAAGATATGTATCTTTGCTGCGATGGTACACGAGCAAGTCATCAATTACATTGGCATCCGGGTCAAGGAAGTGGGTGTAGCATGACTCACCGACTTCCAAACCAGAGATGTCATTGCCACAAACACTATCCAGAAAAGTTTTGGCGTGCTCTCCTTCAGCCTGATAAACGCCCATATGGGAGACGTCGAATAATCCGGCAGTCTTGCGTGTTGCCATGTGTTCTTCCATAACCGATGAATACCAGACGGGCATATCCCAGCCGGCGAATGGAACCATTTTCGCGCCAAGTTTTCTGTGTGTTTCATTCAACGCGGTTTTCTGAAGTGGAACTTCTCCCTCGATCCAGTTATATTCAGGAAGCGGGGTCTTCGTTTTTATCGATTGACCAATAAAGTAAGGTTTTTCAGAATCTACAAATTCGCCATCAAGCTGTTCAAGTTTCTCATCCACTTCTTTAATGATAATTGGACCAGGCAGGCGGCGGGTAACATCCGGGTCAAAACTGGTAAACCCGTCTGAGAGGTCACGCAGCCAGGTTATTACAGGTTGGTATGATTCCCGGGCAATAGACAGGCGAAGGGTGGTAGCATTCATGAAGGCAAGGGTTCCCCTGACTTCTTTTCCGGCAGCAATGAGTGAGGTTGCCTGTTTTTTCCCAGGTGTCAGATCATCCACCCTTGAGCTGAATATGTAATTTGCATAACTGCGGATATGCTCTCCCTGAAGTTCAAGGGTTATCCATTTTTCTTCCGATTTTGGCTGATCATCCAGATAAAAGAAATGAGGATACCCATATTTGGTAAAGGGCTCAGCTGAGCCGGCTTTTTCTGCAAGATTGCGTATCTCTATTTTTGCTTTATTGAAAACTTGAAAATCGATTTTTGCCCGAGACGCTTTTCCCTGCTTCGTGTCAATAGTGTATGGAGTGGTTGCTTGCAGAATATCTGCAATAAGGTCTGCCACTTTT
>CAZRKL010000115.1:0-8538 GCA_964600595.1 uncultured Leptolinea sp. | reverse complement strand
GAACATCTGATTGAATGCCACTTCCATTTCATTATTACCAGCGGCAATAAAAAGAAAGCGCGTGTTTTCAGCTTGCTTGATTGATTCCAGCAGTGGCGATGGTGGTTGGATACCGCCAATTACCTGAACTGTTGCAAACATCACCCTGGCTGTGTAATTCCGTACCAGCGGACGTTCCGACTCAAGCGCCAGCAATTCATTCAAGCTGCGCCGGGTGGCACCATCTGCTACGATTTTTTCTATTTGCGGATAAGTGGAAGCTGCCCCCAGCAGTACTTCGCCACCCATCGAAATACCCAATCCGCCGATATGTTTGACCTCAGGTTGGACTTCCAGGAAGGCAACCGCTGCACCAACATCAGATGTGCCTTCCCAACCCAGCCTGCCAGTTTTTCCTCCACTCTCCCCATGACCGCGTTGATCCAAAGCCAGAACTCCATACCCATTGCTTGTCAGTATTTCAATGTAAGAACGAACGGACTCGCGGGATCCGCCGGATCCATGCAGCAAAATGATTGCTATACCACTCTGGGGAGGGCTATACCAGCCTTCCAATTGGATTCCATCATCAGTAATTAGTGTGATTTCTTCAAAACCTGCGGGGGGGTTTCCCACCACTGATTGGGCTGGGATGATCGCGGCGATGCCCATGCCCACCGGAAACAAGACATAGAGCACAACGATGATTATTCCAATTGCTATACCCAATCCGTAGATTGTCTGTCGGATCCTGACTTTACTTGATTTCATCTTTTTCTTCCTTGAAACCGCGAGTTATCAGATGAATATATAACATAAAACCAATAAGAGAGAAATCGATTTTCGATGGAAATTAGAAATATTCTCCATTTTGAAAAAACCAGTCTTGGTAAAGACTGGTGATGTTTTGCTTATTTACTAGAAATGATTACTCGACTGTGAATTCCAGGGTGCGATCAAGTTTATCGTTGAGCCACAAATCCACCTTGTAGGTTCCCGGTGGCCATAAATCATTGTTTTCGAGCGAAAACGGATAAACACCATCTCCACCAGTGAGGGATACCTCATCAATCATCAGGTTGGGTTCCACGCCTTCAGCATCAACGGCGTACCAGGTTGCTTTTAATGTAGTATCGTCAGACGCGTTTGCTAGGCTGACTATGGCGTAAAATACTTGATCCTGGGTAAAAGATTTTACAGGAGTTGTACCTTCTTCGTCTGCCGCTAGATACGCGTCTTTAATGTTGGCAGTGCTCGCGCTGAAACTGCAAGCCATGGATACGAATAGCAAGACAAGGAACAAAGCAATAAGTTGAATTTTATTTTTTACCATAATGGCATCCTCCAATAAGAGAGTAATTCTGATATGGTTCCGATACCATTCTGTGTATAACAATTAAACAAGACTGTATTACCTGTTTTACATTGTAATTGTTGGTGCTATACTCTAAAAATAATTCATCGAATAGAAAAACCTCAGGGAGGAACTATGACCACGAATTCAAAATTCCTCATTGCAGCCTGCTTAATTTTCATAACAGGAATGGCTTGCTCGCTCACTGGAACCGCATCCCAATCGACACCCATTGTTCAGACTGTGGTAGTCGTCGCCACATCAGAACCGCCCACCAATACGGTTGAAGCGCCCACCGCAACACAGACAGACACCCCGGCTCCCACGAATACCCCCATCCCGCCAACAGAAACGCCCACCAGCACACCCACAGCGACAAATACACCCATCCCTTGCAACCTCGCGGAATTTGTGGATGATGTGAACTATCCCGATGGCAGTGATGTGTTTTCAGGGGCAGAATTCACCAAAACATGGCGGTTGAAAAATGTGGGTACCTGTTCCTGGACTAACACCTACAAAATCGTGTATGTATCAGGAGACAATTTAAATGCGCCCAGCTCAACCAAAGTTACCAATTCGACAATCAATCCGGGCGAATCAGTGGATATCAGCGTTAAATTGAAAGCACCCGGAAGTGAAGGCACGTATCGATCTTATTTTAAACTCATGGCTTCAGATGGCACTACATTTGGCATTGGTCCTAATGGAGCAAATGCATTCTGGGTCGAGATTGAATCAGTTAAACTATTTATCATGCCCAAAATCACTCTAATGCCGATATTCCCTCTACCGTAGCGGGAGAAATCAGATTAGACCAGAATAATTAGGTTTTTTGGAATACACAGAAGCATAGTTATTATTTTGCTTCTGTTTTTGTATTTATTTATTATCGTATCTAAACTAATAATTTTTCGTCATAATATAGGGAAGGATGAAATATCCCGAAGAGCAGAAACTGCTTCACCGCGCAAAACAACTCCAACCGGAAGCGCTAGCAATGGTCTATGACCTCTACAGCACCCCGGTGTATCGGTACGCGCATCGCCTGTTGGGAGACAACAACCTGGCAGAGGATTGTGTTGCAGATGTTTTTGACCGTTTCCTGACTGCCATGAATCAGGGTGGAGGTCCGCAGACTCATTTACGCGCTTACCTCTACCGTATGGCGCACAATTGGATAGTGGATCATTACAGGAAAAACACCAACATGGATGTTATTGAATTACCGGAGTTCGCACTGGCAAAGGATGATACTGCCAGAGACGCATCGGACCGTTTGGAAAAGCAATATCTCCGTCAGATGGTGATGCGATTGCCAGATGAACAACGCCAGGTGGTCATACTTCGATATTTAGAGCAATGGTCTTTGGAAGAAGTAGCAGAAGCGATGAATAAAACTGTTGGGGCAGTCAAAGCCCTGCAACACCGTGCTCTGGCTTCATTGCAGCGATTATGGGATGAAAAAAATGAAGGATCAAATGAGTAATCAAGAAGATAATACCCAGACACCTCTTGAAATTAAATTACAAAATCTCAGGGATACGCCTGAACGGGATGTATTGACTGCTGCCAGCCAGAGAGCTGCATTTATTGAAAAGGCAAAATCTATCAAAACCTTAAGACATAATAGAAGCCCCGTATCTTCAGCATTTTTTTTCCGTCATATTGAATGGAAACATTTACTAAAAAGAAAGGAAGGACGGAAAATGAGCTTTATTACTACTCTATTGATAGTTTCAGGCCTTGTATTTGGAGGGACGGGTGTAACCGTGGCAGCTGCTCAATCAGCCATGCCCGATGATTTACTATATCCAGTCAAACTTGCAAGTGAAGGAATTGCGGTAGCTATCAGCCCAAATTCGGATGCAGCGG
The DNA here is from genome assembly GCA_964600595.1 of uncultured Leptolinea sp. Lineage (GTDB taxonomy): Bacteria > Chloroflexota > Anaerolineae > Anaerolineales > Anaerolineaceae > DAIOEK01. The sequence continues at coordinate 5,330 of CAZRKL010000115.1, read as the reverse complement.
TTAACGCCCATCTAAAAAACTCACAACGACGGGCAAACGAACTATACACAATCCTCAACGAGGAAGGTGTATTGAATGATGATACAAGCGAACAATTTCTTGATGAGATCGACAATGCCATTGAAGAAACTGGTGGCATGAAACACGAAAACATGATGGCGGCGCTTATACGAATCGAAGCGCATATGCAATCAGTACTTCTTAAAATGCAAGAAAACGATCTTCCAGAAACTGCCAGGCAGAATATTCAAAACTTGATCCTAAAGGTACAGGCAAGGATTATGGCTCTTGAAAATGGGGAGCGAAATCCATCTCAATTTAAAGAGAAAGTTCAAAATGGAGAACTTGAGCATGAAGTTGAAATGGAGATGGAGCGCATTAAGAACAACAATAAAGACAAGAATAAGAATCATAACCAGAATAAGAAAAATGAAGAAGATTTACCCGAAGATGCTCTCCAGCCACCTTATCAATTTGAAGATTTCTTACCAGAAAATACGAATAATGGAAACGGGAATAAGGGTAACAAGGGGAATAATAAATAACCTGGCTCATCAGATAATAACGTGATTTTTAGAAACTCCCCTCTGGAAGGGGAGTTTCTAAAATAATTGGAAATGATTACGGTCTTTGAACAAATCCTATCTCATCTGAAAAATTAGGTGTCTTCGCAAATCTCGCCGGATGAGATTTCTTAATCTGGAGAACCAATCCCAGCAGCAACAACCCGAAGAAAATGATCTGGCTGGCTGGTGGAGATAATGGCAATGATTGAATTAATAATAATGCGCCCATCCCCGAGGTGAGAATGACAGCCGACCAGTCGAAAAGGGTCAGCATTAATGCTGCTCCACCCGCGCCAATAATCAACATGACCAGCCACTGCAGCATACCCAGTTCAAGCTGCAAGACATCCATCAAACCACTGGCAAAATACGCACCCAGAAGAAATCCACCGATTCCAAACGCGATATTTTTCAAAGAGCGGACCAGTACCACAAGTATTATGGCGCAAATGACCCCTACGCCAAGGTAGTACCAGATTTTCAAATCTCCTGCCATTCGTTGCAGAGAAGAAAACCCAAACATAAAGCCTGCCGCGCCAATGAAAAGCCATAATAATCTGCGGCCGAAAAATAGCAATCCTCCCCCCAATAACAACCTGATCACCTCGAATTCCACATCTACCTCGCAATATAAAGATGATCAGGATGGTGCAACACTCATGCCTTATTCAGGTGGGGTTGATTGCCGTAAGATTGCCAGTGCACCCGGTCAGCATCATATTGCGTCCGCGCTTCTTTTTCCACCGCCGGATACCCGAGGTAGATCAGATTTAATGGGGTCACGTGTTCAGGAATGGCAAGGGTTTGCATCACTCTCTTTTTTATTAGAAAAATCGGATACACACCAATCCAGCAGGATCCCAAGCCCAGAGCCGATGCAGCCAGCATAATATTTTCCGTCGCCGCGCTGCAATCTTGCACCCAGAACAATTTTCCACCCGGGTTTTTAAATACACTGGTACTCGCGCAGACAGAAATTACGAGCGGTACTTTAAATTTACAGTAAGGTGAGGTGGTTCGAAGCTTTTCCAATTGCTCTGCTTCAGTAACCACTACAAATTCCCAGGGCTGGTTATTCATGGCGGATGGTGCTGCCATCCCCGCCTGTAGCAACAGATCAATTTTTTCAGGCTCAACAGGAGTATCCAAATACTTGCGGATGCTGCGCCTGCGGAATATAAAGTTCAATCTATCGTCCATCTCATTCACCTCTTGCCTGTTTGCAGAATAATTTGATTATACCTATGGATTAATACCGGAGTAAAATTCTTGCAGAAGAAAAAACTTATGCTGGGTGCAATTGCTGGTGATGTAATTGGGAGTGTCCATGAGTTCATTGGAACCAAAACAACCCGGTTTCCATTATTCCAACCTCAATCCCGTTTCACCGATGATTCTGTTTTATCCATCGCCCTTGCGGATAGCATACTATCCGGGAAATCATATCTGGATCTATTAATCCAATACGCAAAAAAATACCCCAATGCCGGTTATGGTGGGTATTTTTCAAGATGGATCTCAGCAGGCGAATATGCTCCCTACAACAGTTTTGGAAATGGCGCAGCCATGCGCATATCACCTATAGGTTTTGCATACAACTCATTAAAGGATGTTCTGCGCGAAGCTGAATATGCAACTGCCATTACACATAACCATCCAGAAGGAATAAAAGGAGCGCAGTCTACTGCCGCTGCCATCTTGCTCGCCCGAACTGGTCAGACCAAAGAACAAATCAAACTATACTTAGAATCAGAATTCAAGTACGACCTATCCAGAAAAATCGACGATATCCGCCCTGTCTATTATTTCAATGAGACATGTCAGCAGACTGTACCTGAAGCAATCATTGCATTTCTTGAGTCTACATCCTACGAACACGCAATCCGATTAGCCATCTCGCTCGGAGGAGACGCCGATACACTGGCTTGCATCACTGGTGGGATCGCGCAGGCTTTCTATAAATCCATTCCAGAAGAAATTGTTACCGAAACCTACTCCAGGCTCGACCCTGACCTGGCAAAGATTGTAGATCAGTTTTCGCAGAAATTCCTGATCAGCTACTAATTGCCTGGTCCATCTGTAAAACACACATCGCCCTGATCGTCACCCAGGGATTCATTCTTTGTTTGCTCACCGGACCCCAGTCTACCGTGCTGTAGTTGCTTATGCCTGATCGATGATGATAAAACTTTTCCTCAGCCGCAAAACCGCCATCCGGAAGCTGTTTGTTGAGCAACAATTCTTTTGCTGGTTTGCAGCGCGGATCATCGAGCCGGTCAATTTCCATCATCCCCCATAAACCTGCCAGGATGTCATAATGCCAATATATTGGATAGTGTAGCTTTAGGAACCTTGGATCTATGGGGGTTCCATCAGAAATCGTTTTGTACAGTTGGTGCTTCAGGAATACCTCACTTGCCTTTTCTGCAGCCAGGGTAGATTTTCGATCGCCACTCATTATTCCATATAGAGCAAGTGCTCTCATGGGGATGAGGGTTTCATAAAAGGATGAGTGACTTGCTTCTGCCCTGACATCACAATTCCAGCCGCCATCCGGCCATTGCCAGGATAATAAAGATTCAGCTAACCGGGGAATAACATCATTCCGCAAACCCAGTCTGATGAATGCAAAGAGCGCGTTCCCCTCTATGGATGCACATGCCCGATATCTCCCGGTGGTATTATGACGATTTCGTCTTTTTAATTCATCTGCCCGAAGTTTGCCCAGTAAATACCCGATGACCTGGTCTGCAAGTGGAAGGAGCGCTGGATCTCCGGGAGGGTAATGCAGGTCCGCCAGAGAAGTCAACACCCAATGAGCGCCATTCCATTTTTGGTATGGACGCATTTTTGTCTCTCCATGGTCATCCTTCTGAGTAAGCAGCTGCCGTACTGGTTCTGAATTGATTATTTTCTTATGTAATTCGGAAATTAGTTGTTCAGATGGAGGTGTTTTAGATAAATATTTCAAATAATCCATCCGGCGGGATGGATTATTGAATAGGACTGCAAAATTATCAGTTGTCATAAAGGACCCTGTTATATTCTGATACCCCAATTCCCTACTGAAAAATCCCTGTCACGGTCCATCTCCCACGGGTACACAATATAAGCATCCGTGGTCGCAGCGTAATAATCTGGAACAATCGGTTTAAAAAGACTTCTGTTGGGATTGAAATGCAATACACAGGTAAACGGAAATCCGCCACCGACAGACACCCGGTTTTTCACAGCAGTAATCGTCCGCCCTGAGCCCCATACATCATCGACCACCAGAACCCGTTTCCCACGGATAAGATCATCTGCAGGGAATTGCAAAAACTGCGGCCAGGACATCACCTGATTAGTCTGAGGTTCCAGCGGTGTCGGAAAATCCACCGCGGCAGTGAGTACCTGGGTAATCTTCATTGCTTCAGCCAGTAGACCGCCCGGCACAATACCACCGCGGGTTATCATTAATACAACCTGAAATTCGCCATCCATTTGGGGGAGTAAGTGATCAATCAGACTTTCGATGTCATCCCACGTGAGAATTTCCTTACGCATTAAACCGACCTCAATCGATACGACCTTGAATCATTATAGCAGATTCAAGGGATCGAGTTCGACCCTGAATGGCTGTAATTCCTGACTGTGTTTCTGCAATACCGATAAATAATTCATACCCCGCAGAATAATCTGCCAACGGTATAACCCGCGTATCCTTTCATAAAAACAGGGCACCGGACCGATGAGATCCACCCTCTCACAATCATCCTGATCCAGCCAATCTCGAAGGAGCGCCTCTAATCTGGCTGCCTTTTCTGAAGCCATATCTGGTTTACTCTCCCGAATTTCGATTCGAGTCAACCTTGAGAAGGGAGGATATGCCAATGATCGTCTTTGCTCTATTTCCCATTGGTAAAATTGATCATAATTTTGATTTGCTGCCGCTTCAATTGCTTTGTGATCCGGTTGGAAGGTCTGCAGAATCACATCACCTGCAGTTGAGCCACGCCCGGCACGTCCGGCAACCTGAACCAGAAGTTGAAATACTCTTTCTGAAGAGCGAAAATCCGGTAGATTTAATCCAACATCTGCCAGAATCATCCCTACCAGACTGACTCCCGGAAAATCCAACCCTTTGGTTACCATCTGAGTACCTATCAGAATGTCATAATGGCGGTTGCGGAAGTGAATTAACCCGATATCCTTTAACTCTGATTGCTGGGCTGAATCACTATCCCAACGCAGTACGCGCGCATCAGGCAATAATTTATTAATTTCTCTTTCCACTGTTTCTGTTCCAATACCCAATTGCCGAAATGCATTTGATCCACATTGGGAACATGATACTGGCTTTTCCTTTCGGTAATTACAATGATGGCAGCTAAGAATATCTTCTTTTCCATGGGCAGTCATTGGCAGATTGCACCGAGGGCATCGCATTACATATCCACAGACACGACAAAATACATGCCCTGCCGATCCCCGTCGATTTAAGAACAGGATACTTTGATTTCCCTTCTTGAGTGTTTCTATCAATTGTTGCTGCAGCAAGTAACTGAATATGGAACGGTTCCCCTGCCGTAATTCATTCCTCATATCAACAACATGCACACTGGCCAGTCTGGGTAAGCGTTTATCCTGTGCAATTCGCTCGGGCAGATGCAACACTCGCCAGCTTTCCACATTTGCCTTTTGGTAGCGGCTGACCTCTGGTGTTGCTGTACCCATTATGCACACAGCGTTACATGTTTCTGCGTACGCAACCGAAAAATCGAT
>CAZRKL010000114.1:4931-8573 GCA_964600595.1 uncultured Leptolinea sp. | reverse complement strand
CCAACAAACTGATGGTCGAAATTTTACTGGGTCAGGGAAAAACCAAGGAAGCTGATTTTTACCAGAAAAAATTGATCGCGCTTGATCCGTATGAAGAATCTGTTGTTGGTTCGAGTCTGACGGTTGATCAGATCCCGGATGATGCGATTTTTATTGATAAATTCTATTTCGACTCTGAAACACAGGGTGGAGAGAATGCCTCAGCAGGCGATGATGCTGCTCCTGACTGGCTTGTTAAAGACCTGGCAGGCATGGAAGACCTTGGAGCACAAGGCTTCACTAAAATATTAGACGCATCGGTTCTCCCGACTGATCAATCGGCAGAAGGTCCTGCTTCATCAACGCAACCCGTGGTGACTGATGCAGTCGATGAGACATTGCCCGATTGGCTGCAGGAAGCTGAAGGAACAAAGCCCGAAAAAGATGAAGACATTCCGGATTTCCTCAAATCTACAGGATGGGCAACCGCGGGTACCATTACCGAAGAAACCCCGCCGGCTCAGGTCATAAAAGTGGATGATGAACCTGCCGCGGATGGTGAAATTACTCCTGGAGAAATTCCAGACTGGCTTCAATCGATGGCACCTGGCGAAGGTGGAGAAAGCTCTCCTGAACCGGTTGTTTCTGACGAAGCATCCTTCTCCGATTGGTTAAGCGGATTAGACCAGAAATCTGATTCTGCACCATCTGAACAACCTGGTATGCCCGCTCAGGTGGCTGCTTTTGCACCGGAACCTGAACCGGAGCCTGAGCAAGAAAAACCAAACGAACCAGCTCCTGTTTACACCCAGGTCCTTGAATTACCCCCTGAAGATCAGGAAATCTCTCCAGCTGAATTGCCAGACTGGCTGCAGGAAATATCCCCTGAAGTTGAAGAAAAAGTTGCTGATGAATCTTCCGGCTGGCAGCCTGACCAGGTAATGGATGAAGGTTTTCCGATAGCAGGCGGCACCAGTATTCTCTCTCCAGAAGATGTTCCCGATTGGCTGCAAGATCTTCCATCTGCGGGTGAAACAACGACCCAACCTCCGCAAGCTCCAGTCAGCGTTCCACCGGTTGGAGAATCTCCAGCCAGTGAAGACGTTGTCACCATGGCGTTGAGCCCTGAAGAAAAAGAGAATATGCCTGAGTGGCTGGCTGAAATACAGCAGGCAATTCCACCTGAAGAACCTATTGATAAAGTCAGGACCGCTGTTTTACCCGATGACGAACGTGAAGAAGTAGAACAGATGCCAGATTGGTTGCATCTGCTGGACGGTGAAGAAAAACCAGCAGCTGAAGCACAGGCACCATCATTTGAAATACCTTTTGCCGAAACTCCGGTTCCTCCTGTCGAGGTTCCTCCGGTTGAACCAATTCAGCAGGTTGAAATAATCGAACCCGTAGAAGAAATTCCTCCAGTGGAAACACCAGCCTTGGAAGAGGTAGTTCCCCTCATGGATGAACCGGTGCTTGAGGCGGTTCCTCAGGTTGAAGAGGTTGAGACTGCCCTTGTAGAAGAATTGGAAGAACTCCCGTCTTATGAAATCCCGGTTGAGGAAGAGGAAACCCAGGCTGTTGAAGCCGTGGAAGATAAACCGACTACTTCAATCTTGCCCCCCAACCCGGAGGATGCCGCAGAAGAGTTGCCTGAATGGTTAAAAGAGATTGAATCAACAGAAGGCACCAGCCCGGTAGAAATGCAGGCTGAAGCCACGACAGATGAATTCCCTGACTGGCTTAAAGGTTATTCAACTCCCCCGGCAGAATCACCGCTGCCTCCCGCTGAACCCGCGCCAGAACCAGATGCGACTCTGGAAGTACCGAACTGGCTCGATGGAATGGATATTGGCGGTGCTCCTGACACAACTGAAGTAACCGACATGCCCGACTGGCTTAAAGATATGCAGGTCAGCGCAGAAACAGGGGAAGAGATTAGCGCGGTAGCCACAACGGGAGAACTACCTGAATGGTTACAGGACGACGACGCGGCACTACCGGCCGTTGTCTCTGAAGCGGAGGTAGTTCCTGAGTCCCCAGATATGGAAAAAATGCCAGAGATGCAGGCTGAGCCAGGATTGGATTTAGTCCCTGAATATGTGGCTGCAGAAATTCCAGATATAGTCGTTGAAACGGGTGTTCCCGAAATACCTTCATTAGATGAAACTGTATCGTCCGCTGAAGAACAGGTTGATGAATCAATCCTTACGGATGCAAGCGCCGCTGCTGCTGCTGCAGCAATTGGAATACCATTATATGCGGAGCATGCTGCAAACCGTGGCGTAACCGAATCCCTACCGCGCATTGACATGGAAGAGACTTCTGAAGAAGCGGTTGCTGAAACAGCAACTGATGTAGCTGCAGAGACAGAAGCTGAAGTGTCTGCTGCCCTCGAAGAGATCATTGTTGGTGAAGTTGAACCGAGCCCGGCGCCTGAACCAGAGTATGAAACGATCGCTGAATTGGTAACAGAGCCAGAAGCTGTAATTGAACCCGATGTAATCGAAGAAATGGCACCCGCCTTTGAACCTGAGACGACCGAAGAAGTAATTCCTGCTGTTTTGGCAGAAGTAGTCGAAGAAGAAGTTCCTTCCATGGAACCTACACCAGTTGCAGAGGTATCTGAACCTGTTGAAAAAGCTCCAGAACCAGTTGTTGTAGAAGAGGTTGTTCCGGTGGTTACCGCTGCAGTTGTTGATGGAAAAGACTATGAAGCGGTCTATGAACAGGCTTTACAGTCAATCCAGTCGGGTGAAGTTGAAAAAGCGTTACCAGCTCTCTCTTCCCTCGTTTCTGCAGAACAAAAACTCGATGACGTCATCAAGATTGTCGATACTACTCTCAAAGAGCATCCGACCGACTTCAATTTATGGGTTGTCCTTGGAGATGCGTACGGCAGAAATGGAAACCTGCAAAGCGCCCTTGATGCCTATACGAAGGCAGAGGAATACCTGCAATAACCAACTTTGAGTTATGTTATACTACTCGGGGTAATCTTACCCCGAGTTTTTTTTATCATAGTCAGCAGAGGTGTTATTTTGGAACGCTCACTTGTATTAATTAAACCAGATGGCGTGCAACGCGGTTTGATCGGTGAGATCATTAAGCGATTGGAAACTCGCGGTCTTAAATTGGTTGCAGCAAAATTCCAGCAGGTAGATAAATCCCTCGCCGAAAGGCATTATGCGATCCACCAGGGTAAACCATTTTACGATGGCCTGATTCGCTATATTACAGCCTCTCCGGTGATGGCTATGGTGTGGGAAGGTCCTTCTGCGATTTCAGCCATACGTCAGACCATGGGAGCAACCAATCCCTTGAACGCGGCTCCTGGGACCGTTAGACACGATCTTGGTTTATTGACCAGCCGGAATCTCACTCATGCCAGTGATAGTGTTGAGAATGCTCAAATCGAGATATCCATGTGGTTTGATCCTCAGGAGGTTGTATCCTGGGATAGAGTTACAGACGGCTGGATTTTCGATATATAGAGCCAGATATTACCTTGACGCGGCAAGCCGGTCATGATAATATATCCTCCGTTCGGGGGCGTGGTGTAGCGGTCTAACATGCGGCCCTGTCAAGGCCGAGATCGCGGGTTCAAATCCCGTCGCTCCCGCAGAAAACAACCTTCACTTTTGTGGAGGTTGTTCCATTATTAGG
>CAZRKL010000114.1:0-4831 GCA_964600595.1 uncultured Leptolinea sp. | reverse complement strand
TATCAATAACCACGCAATCGGGTTCAATCCTCGTCCCCATGCGGGGATGATATCGCTCCTGCATAAAATTGCTTAAACACCTACCAGGTATAAATTTTCATAACCCCAAAATGCAGATAATATAAATATTTGCATTTAGATAAATAATTCACTATACCTATATTTACATTGCTTTAATTACATGGAACGAATATTACGGTCATAATCGTAACTGTACTCATAATAATTGATGAACGGCAGAAATTAATGAAGCGAATAAGTATCTCAATCGAATTACGAGTTACCATTTTATACTTCTTGTTTGGGTTCCTATGGATCGTTTTCTCAGACCAAATTATTGCAGGCATATCTACAAGTAAAGAGCATCTTTCACAAATCCAGACTTATAAAGGCTGGTTCTATGTCCTTATCAGTGGAATATTTATTTATCTTCTCATTAATCGGTATCTACAAAGACAAAGACAGGCTGAAAAATCCCAAATAGAAAGTGAAGAGCGTTTCCGCCTGGCAATAAATGCAGCACAAATGGGAATTTTTGACCTCAATCTAAATACCGACGAAGTAATCGTGAATGATTTCTATGCAACCATGCTAGGATACGATCCCCAAACCTTTCATGAAACGCATCAAAAATGGTTGGACCGGTTACATCCCGATGATCGTTCGCAAATTCAAACTGCATTTGATGATTATGTTTCTGGAAAGATTCCTGAATACCGTCTGGAGTTCCGGCAAAAGACTGATTCTGGCAATTGGAAATGGATATTGTCTATAGGAAGTATAGTGGAATGGGATCCTGATGGTAACCCACTCCGCATGATTGGAACTTATACAGATATAACACCAGGAAAGAATGCAGAAATCGAAATTTCCCGATTGTACGAAGAATCTCAACGTCGTTTAAGAAGAATCGAAAGCTTGCATGAGATAGACAACGCAATTACTTCAAGCTATCACCTGGATGCAACACTGGCATTATTAACTGAAAAAGTGAAAAGTGAACTGAACGTCGATGGTGTAGTGGTTCTCTTATACAACCAGTCAGAGGATGTATTTGAATACGCCAGCCAAAAGGGATTTCCGACTAAACGGATCACCAATGCCCGGGTCAAGATGGGCGACAGCCTTGCCGGAAAAGCTGCGGGAGAAGAGCGGATTATTCAAATTCAGCATATAGATGATGAAATTGATCCTGCATTGAAATCATTGATGGCTGATGAAGGCATGCAAGACTACTATGGTATTCCATTAATTTCCAAAGGTAAGTTGAATGGGGTTCTCGAATTATTTCACCAAACCTACCTTAACCCGGATGACGAATGGTTCCATTTCTTCGAAACTCTGGCAGCGCAGGCAGCTCTAGCTATTGAAAACGCAAAACTAATCGACGACCTGCAACTGGTCAATACAGACCTTTCCTATGCGTATGATGCCACCTTGCAGGGATGGTCAAATGCGTTGGAATTACGTGAAAGGGAAACAGCTGGTCACAGTAATCGCGTGGTAACACTTACCTTGCAGCTTGCCAGGATAATGGGAATTCCTGAGGACGAGTTGCGTCATGTCCATAGAGGTGCTTTGCTTCATGATATTGGAAAGATGGGTATCCCGGATAATATTTTGCTCAAACCCGGTCCATTAACGGATGAAGAGTGGGTAATCATGCGTCAACACCCCATCTTTTCTTACCGCTTGATTTCTCAAATTCCTTATCTTGAATCTGCGTTGGATATACCATACTCACACCACGAGCGGTGGGATGGTTCAGGTTATCCTCAGGGACTCAAAGAGAGAAAAATTCCGCTCGCAGCGCGAATCTTCTCCGTCATAGATGTCTGGGATGCGCTCACCAACGAACGTCCTTACCGCCCAGCCTGGCTGGAAAAGGATGTAAAAAAATATCTCAGAGATCAGGCTGGCAAGCAGTTTGATCCAGAGATAGTTGAAGCTTTTCTAGATCTACTGGAGAAGAAAGTATCATAAATCCCCCCACAATTTAACTTCGGGGTTATCCTGGAATGGTTCCAGAATTACTTGGTGACTTCCAGATATTGGATGGGATTTTTAGGTGCTAGTAAATATTCGCCCCGGTATTTTTCGGGTAACAAACCTGCGATCAACCACATCACCTCATCCGTCACGCCCTGCCTGACATCTTTGTCGCGGATATCAAGTCCAGGTTTTATTTGGTAAATATCCCCCACTCTAACATGAAAATCAGTCCTGACCAGCCGTTGCATATTATCCCAGATCAACTCTCCACCGTAAAATGCCATTGGTTGGATGGGTGATTTTGCTTCTGAAGCCAGCAGGCTGAAACCGGGTTTCCCACGTTGTAGATGACCCGTTTTACTGCGTGTACCTTCAGGAGCCACAACCAATATTTGGCGTTCCGATAATGCTTCTTTGGCAAGTCTGAAGGCATTTAAATCCACTTCACCCCGTCTGATTGGAATGGCTTTCCACATGGAAAACAATGCACCCAGGAAGAAATTATTCCATGTTTCTTTTTTGACCAGGGCGGTGATGGGTCTTGGGAGCAGATGGGTATAGAGTAAGGGAGCATCAAGAAAATTGACGTGATTTACAGCAAGAATCAAAGGACCTCGTTGGGGTACTTTTAACAATTCGTCAGCATCCACCCGGCAAATCGTCCGGGTGACTCCGCGGATGGTTCCATTGATCATTCTTGATGCAAATGTCATGAGAAAACCTCTAGCAAACCAACTGTAAAGCCCCAGGAACGAGGTTGACGCGAACTTCCTTGCCCGCAGTGCATACAGTCTCGCCATCCGCGTGCGCAGGTATAGTTCCTTCCACTGCGGTAACAACAACATTACAGCTTTGATAAAATCTCACAGCAGAATGATCTCCCTGAGAGCCTTTCATAAACCGGCTGATTAGAGGGAATGTACCCAGCTTTGAAACCTTGTTCACACAGCATAAATCAAATTTATTATCGTGCGGGTTTCCATCAGGAGCCATGAAGAACCCACCCCCCATACGGATCCCGTTCATGATAGACACCATCAATACTGAAGCGGTCATTTCATCAGAATCCATTTTGACATGCACTTTTGGAGATTTATAGTAAATAAAGATGGTTTTTAGAGCTGCCACCAGGTAAGAGGCAAATCCTTTGAGGCGTTTCATCTTTAACGCTTCAAAGCCGACCACTGCATCAAATCCAATGCCAACCCCATTTCCAAAATACCTTCCATTCGGGAAATTATCTCCATAAGCGATCCCCAGATCGATTGCCCTGGGCTTTTTGCTGGTGAGAAAGTTTAAACTATCCTCCAGTGCAGTCGGAATCCCCATTGAAAAGGCAAAGTCATTCCCCCTGCCTACGGGGATGACCCCCATACACGCCTTGATCTTCCGTTCATTCTGGGCTTTCATCAGCCCGTTAATAACTTCATTGGATGTACCATCACCCCCGGCAGAGACGACCACAACATCATCAGCGGCGTTATCCGCCGCGATCTCAATTGCATGACCCGGGGATTGGGTTACAACAATTTCATAATTAAGATTCTTGTCTGAAAAAAACTGACGAATAGCTGGCAGAGATAGCTCGCCATTTCCTCTACCAGATACGGGATTTAGAACAATGATATATTTCATGACTTCCCTTTGCATAAAGATGTAAAGATTTTAGTGGATGGAGTAATATTCGGTCAAGGTAGAACTTGTAATGACTTATTCTTCTAACACCCTTTTACCGTAGATTGTAAACATACCCCATTACATCTCAACTTGACATTAATATCCTAAGCCCGTAGAATGATTTTATCTTTGGGAAGAGAACTGGATATCCCAGCCACCGAAGGGGCAAATCCATATCCGGATGAATCTCTCAGGTAAAAGGACCCGAGATTATGCTCTCTGGAAAGTATGTACGTACCGAAGGGGCAAACCTCCTAATCGAGGCGAATCTCTCAGGTTAATAACAGAGGCGCACGGTAAGTTACCGTGCGCCTGTCAATTTAATCCAACATTATCGGAGGAAACAATGGCTATTCCCGCAGGTTTGAAGTTCGCAAAAACAGATGAATGGGTTAAGGTGGATGGTAACGTTGCCACAATTGGAGTAAGTGATTATGCCCAGGAACAACTCTCGGATGTTGTGTTTGTTGAAATTGCAGTCAGCCCCGGAGAAGAAGTAAAAAAAGGCAAACCATTCGCCACAGTTGAATCAGTAAAAGCTGCTTCCGATGTCAACGCTCCGGTGTCAGGAAAAGTGGTTGAAATTAATGAAGCATTGGCAGACTCTCCCGAACAGGTCAACACTGAACCGTACGGAAGCGCCTGGATGATAAAAGTTGAATTGGCTAATCCGGCAGACCTCGATGATTTGATGGATGGATCAGCTTACGAAGCATATTGCCAGACCCGCGAGCATTAACATGTTCATTCCCCATACCGAATCTGAGACAAAGGAGATGCTGGATGCTGTAGGTATCCGGTCAATGGAAGATCTCTTTTCCATGGTGCCCTCAAAATACCGGTTTCCGAACCTGAATCTCCCACCAGCCATGACAGAAATGGAAATTATGGCTGAGCTGCAGAACCTTGCAGGAGCCAATGAAACCTCTGAGAATCTGGTTTCATTTCTGGGAGGTGGTGCCTACAATCATTACATTCCCGCTGCAGTCGATATGATTTTACGCAGGGGTGAATTCTACACCGCCTATACACCTTACCAGCCTGAAATATCTCAGGGAACCCTGCAGGTAATCTTCGAATATCAAAGCCTGATCGCTTCACTCACTGGCATGGAAGCCTGTAACGCATCCCATTACGATGGGGCGACCTCATGCGCCGAAGC
>CAZRKL010000113.1:0-8625 GCA_964600595.1 uncultured Leptolinea sp. | reverse complement strand
CTGGAGGGGTGGGATCTGGCAGATGGGCAGAAACAGGTTTTTTCCCTCGTAGATGCAGGGAAGATTGGAGTCACATTAACTAACGAGTCCTTGATGGTTCCAAGGAAGAGCTCATCTTTTGTTATTGGGTTAGGCAAAATCCCATTCCAGAAGACATCCACCTGCGAATTTTGCAGTATGCAGAAAACCTGCAGATATCGGGATCATAAATAAATGGCGGGCGATGGAAATACGCTCTGGGTAGAGTTCCAGCCTTCTGGCAAGAGAATTCAAATAGAGCAGGGTACCAGTCTGCTGAACGCAGCTCGGGCAGGCGGATTGAATCTACTGGCAGTTTGTGGGGGTATTGGCATTTGTGATGAGTGCAAAATCAAACAGATTTCCGGTAGGGTAACACCCCCCACCACAGAAGAAATCAAATCGTTTACCAAACAAGAAATTCAACAGGGATACAGACTTGCCTGTCAAACAATCCCTCTGCAGGATTGCGTTATTGAAATTCCAGCCGAATCTCTCAGTACTTTACAACGATTGCAGGTGGAAGGCGAGGATATCCTTCTTCAGGATAAGGGAAATCTGACCATACAAGATATCCCGCTGGAAAAGGTGACTGAATTCTACCTGTACGAAATGCAGAGAAGTACTGACTTTTTAACTGAAAATGGACAACAAGAAATCAGGCTGGTTCAACGAGGGAATGAATTCGTGACGGTTTTACCAGCAGGTAAAAGCGTATTTGGCCTGGCGGTGGACATGGGGAGCACAAAACTCGCCGGATACCTTGTTGACCTGCAATCTGGCGAAACCATTTCCAGAACCGGGTTGATGAATCCACAGGTTGTGTTTGGAGATGATGTTGTCAGCCGAATCAGCTACGCGAATACCGCATCTGACAAACACAAAGAGCTTCAAACGACACTGTTGAACGCCATACACGAAATGGCGAAAACTCTTTGTTACGAGGCTGGTGCACAACCCAGCCAGATTGTGGATGTTGTTCTAGCGGGCAACACGGTGATGCAGCATTTGGCTGCCGGCAGACCGGTTACCTCTCTGGGAGAAGCTCCGTACACACCAGATATGCTGGATGCAGAAGTAATTTCATCTGAAAAATTTGGATGGGAATTCTGTCAGAACGCCCAGGTTTATATGCCACCCAATATTGCGGGATACGTGGGTGGAGATCACGTGGCGATGTGTCTGGCTACCGGAGCTTATCCTCCACAAGAAAACATCCTTGCACTCGATATCGGTACAAACACCGAGATCACGCTGTGCGCCAACGGGAAAGCATATAGTTGTTCTTGCGCCTCTGGACCTGCTTTCGAAGGTGCCAGAATTCAGATGGGAATGCGCGCTGCTTCAGGAGCAATTGAGAAAGTACAGCTGTCTGATGGAAAAATCCTTTACAGCACCATTGATAACCTCCCTGCCTTGGGGATTTGCGGCTCTGGTGTGTTGGATGCCATAGCAGTGATGCTCTCGGATGGCGCGATTGATCAACAAGGGAAATTTATTAAGGAGCATGTACGCGTGATCCAGCATGGTAACACTCTGGGTTACGAGCTGGTATCCGCTGCGATGAGCGCTACGGGAAAACCCATCCTGATTACACGCAGGGATGTGCATGAGATTCAACTGGCGAAAGCAGCCATTCGAACGGGGATAGACATCCTGATGAAAGAAGCAGGCTATAACCCGTCTATGCTGCGGCAGTTTGTTGTTGCTGGGGCATTCGGCACTTACCTGGATATTGAAAGCGCGATCAATATAGGCATGTTCCCCAAATTGGAACGGAAGGTCTTCACTCAGGTTGGCAACGCTGCCGGAACAGGTGCCAGAATGTTGTTAATCTCAGCGGACGCGCGTGAACTGGCAAAACGGATTGCCCGCCAATCTCATTACGTCGAGCTAACCAGT
This sequence comes from uncultured Leptolinea sp., assembly GCA_964600595.1. Classification (GTDB taxonomy): domain Bacteria; phylum Chloroflexota; class Anaerolineae; order Anaerolineales; family Anaerolineaceae; genus DAIOEK01. The sequence continues at coordinate 6,705 of CAZRKL010000113.1, read as the reverse complement.
TATTCTGACTTTATGGACATATATATTCAAAACCTGATATTCTAGAAATTAACCGTTTTACTTCCAGAGCATCCAGATCACCAGACTAATGGCAACGCCCAATGCCACGCCACCGGTCACCTCCAGAGGGGTGTGACCTAATACTTCTTTCAATGCTTTTTCGTTAAGGGGATGACCCTGCAATAATTCATTCACGATGGTATTAATTTTGCGCGCCTGCATACCCGCCTGGCGGCGTACACCTGTGGCATCGTAAACAACAATCATGGTAATACCCAGTGCAAGTCCAAAAAGGGGATTATCAAAGCCATGAAATAGTCCGACTGCCAGTGTGGCAGCGGTCATCAGCGCCGAATGGGAGCTGGGCATTCCGCCAGCAGTAAAAAACAATCCCCAGTTGATCTTGCGGTGTTTTAAATAATCAAAGGGTATTTTTAACACCTGAGCCAGAAGCCAGGCGGTAAGAGTACAGATCAAGACCGGATTACTGACAAGTTCCTTGAACAAGGCTTACTCCTGCATTTCCGGTTCATCAGCAGATATTACTCCACCGGAGAGAGTCTTTATTTTCAATTCGGCGTTATCCAGTAACAAGTTACAGCGATTTGCCAGTTTCTGTCCGTGTTCATATAATTTCAACATTTCTTCAAGCGGCAAACTGCCTTCTTCAAGCCTGGCGGTGATGGAAGTCAACTCGTCAAGAGCTTCTTCATATTTCATCTGGTCAATATCTTTTTCCATCTTTTTCATCATCTATCCATCCTTAGATTGTACTACCACCGGGAAAGACCCATCTTGAACACGAATATCCAATTTATCATCAGATTTTATCTGAGTGACGCTGCGAACAATCTGCCCGCTATCCGATTCGATTACCATAGCATATCCACGTTCCAGAACAGCCAAAGGATTCACAGAATTCAGGCGGGCTAACAAACCTGTAATCGTGGATTTTTGCGCAGCAATATTATGCTGTAAAGATACCGCCAAACCGTGCATGAGATGATCAACTTGCAGCCTGCCTGTCGTTAATCTGCCCGCTGGTGATTTCTTTTCAAGCATCAACCTCTGCATCATCAATTGCTGATGAGCTTGTTGAATGGTTTCCCGGATTGATTTCAGGCTGCGCAGCAAATATCCGGCTGTAATTCCCCGCAGGTCATCCTGGTGGGGGGTGGAGATTTCTGCTGCCGCGGTTGGCGTAGGCGCTCTCACATCCGCCGCGAAATCTGACAGAGTAAAATCTGTTTCATGACCGATTCCGGTCACCACCGGCACAGGAGAAGCAGCAATTAACCTGACAACCTGTTCGTCATTAAAGCACCACAGATCTTCCATAGATCCACCCCCACGAGCGAGGATGAGCACATCTACAGGTTGTTTCAGATTAATAACAGCCTGCATCGCCTTGATAATCGAAGTGGGAGCATCCGCTCCCTGGACCACTGCCGGAGACAAGATAACTTCAGCGAGTGGATACCTGCGCGCGATCGTGTTCAACATATCCTGAATTGCAGCACCTGTGGGTGAAGTGACAATGCCAATCCGGGCAGGTATATCCGGCAGGGCACGTTTCCGCTCTGAGTCGAACAAGCCCTCCGCTTCCAGTTTCGCCTTGAGTCGAAGAAATTCCAGGTAAAGATCACCTTCCCCCGCAATGCTCACTGCATCTGCAATGAGCTGGTACTGCCCCGCTGCTTCGTAAACGGTAACAGCGCCATGCACTTCCACTTGCTGCCCATCCGCAAGGTTCAACCTGAGACGGGCCGCCTGTGTCCTCCATATGACGCAACGCATCTGTGCGCCTGTGTCTTTCAGACTGAAATAGATATGCCCCGATGAAGGACGCGACAGGTTTGAGATCTCTCCCCTGACCCAGCAATCCTGCAACCAAACATTGTTTTCGATCCAATCCTTTAAGTGCCGGGTGATGGATGTCACCGTCCAGTATTTGTTCGGATTTATAGATTCCAGATCCATTTCGATTTGCATATCCCCTAGGATACCCGCCCACCACACCTGTGTCAATAAAACAGATATGAAAACAATTGCTGCTTGCGGTGTTTGCGAAATAAAAAAGCTGACACTATAATGAAATCTGTATGGATCACATTTACACTCCCTGGCGCCGCGATTATATGCAGAGCAGTAAAAAATCTGGCTGTATCTTTTGTCATGCGCTGGAAGCCAGTGATCAAGAATCGCTCATCATTGTCAGGGGTAAGCTTTCCTTCATCATCCTGAACAGATATCCCTATACCAACGGTCACCTGATGGTAGTTCCATATCAGCACGCATCAACTCTGGAAGAGTTGGATGCAGATACCCGCTGCGAAATGATGGAATTGCTCAATACATCTCTGGTTGTATTAAAGGGAGTGTATCATCCTGACGGTTTTAATCTGGGCGGGAACATTGGGGAGGCAGCTGGTGCAGGCGTGGCAGATCATATCCATCTGCATGTCCTGCCACGCTGGATGGGTGACACCAATTTTATGACATCTGTTTCGGGTACGCGGATTCTGCCCGAAACCGTGGAAGAATCCTGGCGGCGTATCCGCGACGCGTGGAAATAAATCACCCCGAGAATCAGCTCAATAATTCTTCTATGATTTTCCTTGCCAGCGCGGCATCTGCTTTTCCCTGCATCTTCTTCATTACCTGACCCACAAACCAGCCAATCAGGGTAACTTTTCCAGCTTTATACGATGCAGTTTCCTGAGGGCTCGCATCGATAATTTCCTGACATACCCGGCGGATAGCCTGATCATCGCTGACTTTCGCCAGCCCTTCATCAGCCACGATTTGGGCAGGGTCTTTTCCGGTGGATTGGACTTTATCGATCAGCGCTTTACCGGTGTTGGTATTGACCGTACCCGAATCGACCAACTGAATGATTTTTGCAAGGTAGGCAGGTGTGAGTTTTAAATCGCTCGCAGAAATACCCGCATCGTTGATCATGCGCAACACATCGTTCATCAGCCAGTTGGATACCCGTTTGGGGTCACCGGAATAAGCCTTGACTGTGGATTCGAAATAATCGGACAAAGCTCTTTCTGAGGTGAGCAAATCAGAATCATATTCGGGCAGATTGTACTGCGAGACAAACCTGGCTCGGCGTTCCAGAGGCAGTTCTGGAAAATTTTCCAGAATGCGTTCCCGCCAGACATCATCCATGTGCAATGGCAGCAGATCCGGTTCACGGAAGTAGCGGTAATCGGCTTCGGTTTCCTTCGACCGCATTTTCTTGAGAGTGCCGGAATCTTCATCCCATTCCAATGTCCAGGCTTCAATGCGATGCCCGGCTTCAACCTCACGAATCTGACGCTCCACTTCTTTTTCAATGGCGTCTTTAACAGCATCGATCGAGTTAACATTCTTGATCTCTGTTTTCGGGTTGAGAATGGTCTCCCCTTTCAGGCGAATAGAGACATTGGCATCACAACGCAGGTGTGCTTTTTCCATATCGGCTTCAGAAATACCCAGCCAGCGTAACAACTGACGCAGCCGGATGAGATACTGGGCGGCTTCATCCGGTCCGCGCAGGTCGGGTTCGGTGACCATCTCGATTAAAGGAACACCACAGCGGTTGAAATCCACCCAGCGTTCGGCTCCCTGGTTTTTTGTTTTCCCGGCATCTTCCTCAATATGCAGCTTGTGGATTCGCACCCGGCGCGTACTGCCATCCTGCAAGGGCAGGTCGATGTATCCACCCTTTGCCAGCGACTGGTCAAACTGGGAAATCTGGTAACCCTTGGGCAGATCAGGGTAGAAGTAATTTTTGCGGTCAAAGAATGAAACCAAAGGAATATCAGCCTGCATCGCCTTTGCCAGAATAACTGCCTTTTCTACCACAGCCTCGTTCAAAACCGGCAGCACACCCGGCAATCCACAGCAAACCGGGCAGATATTGGTGTTTGGCAGTTCATTCCAACTATCTGCCTTACAGGAGCAGAAGATCTTGGTGGTGGTATTGAGCTGGATGTGTGTCTCCAGCCCGATCACAGTTTCATATTCTGGCATAGGTGACTCCAATTACAGAAATATTTCCAAAAATATATCCAACTTATTCTAAGTCTTTATCCACTTTTGAATCAGTGGATAAGTGAATTCTTTTCCTTGTGACACTCTTGTTGTGGCGATCAGACCATAAACCTGGAAAAATGCCAGGATAAGCAGACCGACCAGCAGCCCGAAGAGGAACACCAAACCGCCACCCATCAGATAGAGCGGCATACCTCCAGTAATCCCTTGTCCGGGTTGCTCAAGTGAGGCGTAAAGCAACCACGGTAAGAACACAGTCGCCAGGCTACCCAAAATGCCAATCATCACAGAGATGATCCCCTGGGCTCCCTGCCAGATTAATGAACTCAATGCTTCTTTCTGGAGGCGCATGCTTTTTCCACGCTCCATTACCCAGACAATAAATGGTACAAGCGTTCCAGTTATTACCAAAACAACATTTAGATGGCAGAGAGCTGCCATGATTCTTTCCTGAGCATCCCGGTACGGTACACCGTCAACAGAAAAAGCCGGCTGCTTCAACTGACGTTCAATCCATGCACCAATCCAGGGGTAGCGGAAATTTCTTCCCATCAGGCAAGCGATGGATCCGGCAAAGCCAAAAATGGTAAAGACTAATGCAAGAAGAAGCATTATTCCAATGAATACTAACCACAGGATGTAATAACCTATTTCAGGCGCAGCTCCATCCATCAAGGCGCGAATTAAAGGAGTGCTCAGCGGCACCATGATAATAAGGAGAACCAGGGCAATCACCGTATAAACGATGACACTGATAACCTGATAAGCCAGCGCCTGGAGGGATTGAAACGCAGTGTAAGTGGATTCTTTTCTTCTTATCGCCCATAGCATTGCAGGAATAAAACTTCCATATCCCCACAGAAGAATGCCCGCATGCGACAAAGCTGAAACGATACGGTCACTCCGCTCCATGGTCCCTTCAAAAGACTGATTCATCCTGTTTCAAACTCCATTAACCGGATAAATGCGAACGCCTGGCTACCCACCTGCCTGCAAATAGATATTGGAAGTCTTCCTTACCACGCAGAATTTGGACAAAAGCCACGATTCCAGTGATCTGAAAATACAGGCTGGATATCATGATTAACCCCAAACAGGCAAACATGGCAAACATCCCAATGAAGAAAAGGATTATTGCAGGTGAGAACGATTCCATTGATCCATTCATATCAAGCAGGACCATCGGAAAAAGGCTGAGGAGATACAATGCCATCGAAAGAATATAGAGCACGATGAATATGATCCCCTGCAGTACTTGATGAACAAGAGCCTGTAAAGATTGTGCCTTTAGTTGGCTTGTTTTTTCATTCTGAGTCAACCAGACAATTGCCGGGACAATCACTCCAATTACAGGAAGGAAAACAGCCAGATGCCCGATGGCTGCCATCAGCTTTTCTTCGGCTGAAAGAGTCTTCATAACGCGGCTCCTTCCTCCGTTGGAACGGTGTTCTTTTGAAGGTAACCTTCGAGCAGATGACCGAGCAATGGATATTTAAAATTCACTCCAAATAAACAGGTAATTCCGCCAATGATTCCCAGGAGTATATACAACGCCAGCCCGCCAAAAAAAAACAATAAAAAGATAACCATGCCGATAAACATGAACATCTCTCCACCACCTGATTGGCTTGATATGAAACCCCCAATTGCCCCAAACAGGATCATGCCGGTGATTCCAACAAAATAGGTGATGAAATAGAAGGGCACCAATAGGATCTGGTAGGTTACCGCTTGTAATGCCTGAAAGGAAATGAAATGAGACTTTTTGTGCTGTAGGCTCCATACCAGTGTTGGAATGCAGACACCAAAATACATTAACAAAATTCCAAAATGCCCGGAGGCGGCCAGAATTCGTTGCTCAAGTGTATATTCCTTCTGCCTTTGCTCCCTCATCGCAACACCTGTGGTTTCACCTTTCGCCAGGCTTCATCCTGTGTTGCCAGTTCATAAGCCCGCCCAATCCGCAACAGGGTGCTTTCTGCGTAATCTGCCCCCAGCAGTTGGATTCCCAGCGGTAAGCCATCAGCAGATAAACCCGCCGGTAAAGAGACTCCCGGGTTGCCTGCATGATTCGCGGGAACTGTTAGTTGATCTGCATACTGCATCAGAACGGAATCTCCATATACAGCATCCATCTTGAACGCTGGCGTGGGGGTGGTGGGAGTAAGTAACGCATCCAGATGATATTTTCCTTGAGGGTCAAAAACATCATCAAAATCTTTGCGGATCAAAGAACGAATTTTTAATGCACGGTTGTAATACTGCTCACTGTACTGTGCCGCGCTGACATACATACCCATCAGAATTCGGGTTTTAGGCTGCAAACCAAATCCTTCGCCACGGCTTTTTTGGTATAACGCACTCAGCTCTTCGTGCTGTGATTTTGTGCGGTAACCATATTTGACGCCATCGAAACGATGCAGGTTGGAAGCTGCTTCCACTCGGGATATAACAAAATATGCCGGTATGCCATAGCGTGTATGCGGCATCGGCACATCTTCAACAATTTCTGCGCCCATTTCTTTCAGTAACTGTGCCGTTTTCAGAACCGGGGCTGAAATCTCATCCGGGAGCGGCTGCACAATCAGCTCTCCAGTTTTAATATCAGGATAAGTGATCTGGAAATAATCTGGGGATAAACCAATACGCAAACCTTTGACC
>CAZRKL010000112.1:0-8640 GCA_964600595.1 uncultured Leptolinea sp. | reverse complement strand
ATGTCATTGAGAAAACCATTCCTCAGATTTTGGACACTGGAATTTGGAAAGGTGAAAGTCAAATTGTTAGCAAGTCAGGAAAGGTGATACCGTTATCCATCATCATCAGTCACCATCCATCGGTTGATGCACAATACCGCTATGCTTCAATTATTCGGGATATTTCAGATATTAGACATCAGGAAGAAACGCTGCGGGTAAGCCAGGAGATGTATCAGACACTGGCAGAGACTGCGCATGATATGATCACATTATCTGATCCTGAGCATAAGATTATCTATATTAATAAATTTGGCGCAGATTTGGTGGGTTTGCCTGTCGATGAAATTATTGGAAAGAACCGATCTGAAATCCTGAACCTGCGTCAGGTAAATCAAATAAACAAGACTGATCTAAATCCTGAGGATATCAGTGAACCAAAATATATTGAAGAGCTGTTCGAAAGGCCAAATGGGCAAATCTGGGTGGGTTCATGGATCGTCCCAATAAATAGCAATAATAAAAACCAATCCACACTTGCCATTTCACGGGATATCACCCATGAAAAGGAAATCGAAACCCGGCTATCTAAGTCGCTTTCCGTTGAAAAAGAATTAAATGACCTTAAATCACGGTTTGTCTCCATGGCATCGCATGAATTCAGAACTCCGCTAAGTTCCATTCTGTCGTCTGTGGAACTCCTTGAGGCTTATTCTCATATATGGGATGAATCCAAACGAAAGCATCACATCAGCAGGATCAAAGAATCCATCAACATGATGAATGTGCTGTTGGAGGACATTCTTGTTATTGGGAAAATTGATGGCGGCAAATACAAGTCTAACCCGGTTGAGATTTGCCCGATTGATTTATGCAATCAAACCGTGGAAGAAATGGTTTTAAACGATAAAGGGCAGCATAAAATCCATTACAATGTGACCGGATCCTGTAAGAAAATAAAATTGGACCCGGATATTTTGCGGCAGATCATTACGAATCTTTTATCAAATGCCATCAAATTCTCTTTGCCAGGGGGAAAGATTGATGTCGATTTATCATGTGATGACAGCTCCATGAAATTAGTGTTTTCCGATGATGGAATTGGTATTTCAGAAAATGACCTCAGCAGGTTGTATGATCCGTTTATGAGAGGGGTTAATGTTGGCGCTGTCCCGGGTTCAGGATTGGGGATGACCATTGTCAAGAATGCTGTTGAATTATGTAGTGGTCAGATAGAAGTGATTAGCCGTGAAAATAAAGGGACTAAAGTAATCGTAAATATTCCATTCATGCGGGATATGGGTGAATGAAACGGATCCTGGTTATTGAAGATGACACACCAGTTCGTGAAAACATTTGTGAGATGCTGCAAATGGAAGGATATGCTGTTCATTCTGCAATGGATGGACAGGACGGAATCTATAAAGCTGTCACCGAGAGGTACGATCTGATTATCTGCGATATCATGATGCCAGTTCTGGATGGGATCGAAGTGCTTGCGCAGATCAGGAAAAATCCTTCCACCTTATCCATTCCATTTGTATTTCTTACCGCGAAAACTGAACGAGATGACCAGCGCATTGGGATGAATCAGGGTGCTGATGACTATCTCACCAAACCATTTACCCGGTTGGAATTACTCAACACTGTAAAGACAAGACTCGAAAGAAAACTCGATCTACAGCACGATGCCATAACCTCTCAATCAGGTATTAAGAACACCGCAATACTATTGTTGCCGCTCGAGTTTTCAACGCCACTCAGGATAATAAAAGATCTGGCAGACCACCTAATTTCTATTCGAAAAGTAGATGAGATTACAGAGATCATTCAGATAGGTCAACAGTTAGATCATGCCACACGTGAGTTAACCAGGATCACCCAGAAGTATCTGATGTTGGGCGATTTGGAAAAGCGCCTGCACGAGTCTGTGAAAGTACCAGCTTCCCAAGTATTTACCAATCAGTCTGATCTAATATTTGGAGAGGTTCTTCAGGATCACCTAAAAGAAATTCAAGCCAACTCGTCTGACATGGATCTTGAACCCTTCACCTGTTTGATGGATCCGGAGGATTATTTCAGATTATGTGAGTTGATCATGCATGATCTAATTCGTGAAGTCAACCCTTCAAATCCCATCCACATCCAAGGCAGAAACATTGACAATGGTGATGGATATCAATTGAACATCAGGTATACTTCTACCAACAAAATCCTGACAGCAGCTCAATACCACCAATTTGATGAAGCTAATCGAACTCAGGAATTATCCATAAATCAAAGAATAGCAGCTTTACTCAATTGCCGATTTGAAATCTCTCAATTGAATGATCAGGTAGAAATTCGCATAAAATTGCCCACGAAATAATTGAGGAGGTTCATATGTGTGATACTCTGGTAGCCTTGGGAAATGCAACCCAATCGGGTTATTCACTATTTGCAAAAAATAGTGATCGGGACCCGAATGAGGCACAAGAACTATGCTGGTCCCCAAGAAAAAATCATGATCCTGCGGGAACCGTAAAATGCACATATATCGAAATTCCTCAAGTAGCTGAAACATTTGCAGTACTCCTCTCAAAGCCCTTCTGGATTTGGGGAGGGGAAATGGGCACGAATGAATTTGGGGTGACTATAGGGAATGAGGCGGTTTTCACCCGCATACCGCATGAAACCAAGCCGGGATTAATTGGAATGGATTTATTACGCCTTGCCCTGGAGAGATGTAAAAAAGCGAGCGAGGCGGTGGATTTGATCACTTCTTTGATTTCTGAATACGGGCAGTCTGGCAATTGCGGATTTGCACACCCATTCCAGTATCACAACAGCTTTATCATTGCTGATCCATATGAAGCCTGGGTGCTGGAAACTGCCGGCAGGGAATGGGCGGTAGAAAAGGTCGAATCGGTTCGTTCCATTTCAAATGCTTTGACTATTGGAAATTCATTTGACAGAGCTTCTGAGCGTTTGATCAGTGGTGCCCGGCAAAAAGGCTGGTGTAAAGGTGAGGAAGATTTTCATTTTGCCCGTTGTTATTCTGATTTTCTTTACACCACATTTGGCGATGGGAAGACCAGGCATACCTGTACCTCAAGGTTTGTTGCTGATCGGAAAGGGGATCTTACCCCTGCTGAGATGATCGCAGCTCTGCAGCAACACCCGCACGCGACCGGAGAAGATTGGGCACCGGACAATGCCTTGATGGGCGCTGACGTATGCATGCATGTCGGGTATGGACCCATTCGGATAAACCAAACAACCGGGTCGATGGTATCGATGCTCCAACCCGAAAACCCCGTTCACTGGTTGACGGGAACAGCTGCACCCTGCCTCAGTCTATTCAAACCGGTATGGATGGATAGCGGACTGCCTGAGTTGGGCAAACCCTCGTCTGGGATTTTTGAAGCTGAAAGTTTTTGGTGGGAGCATGAGAAATTACATCGGGCTGTTGTACAAGATTTCCATCATCGCAAGGAGATGATGGCTGACGAGCAAAAAAAGCTGCAAGATAAATTTGTCAATCTGGCGCTACAAGGAGCGAATGCCCCGATTGCTGCAAGAAAAGATATTTCAAGGATATGTTTTCAGGAGAGCTTGATTTTCTCAAAAAAATGGGCTGATATTGTTGCCAGAGAACCCATTCAGAAACCAGTGGCTTTTTGGTACAAATCTGCCTGGAAGAAAATTAACCAGGAAGCAAAATTACAAATATGATTTTTGATGCAGAAATTTCTTGGTACTTCTGCTAGAATTATCTATAATTATGTGAAGATCAGGTTCATACAGAGATGACATTTCAATTTACGCTGCTGGGTAATTCTGTAGGACTCAACCTTCCCCAATCGATGATCGCATGGGGAATGCTGTTTTTGTACCTGATTGTCATATACTGGCGATTATCATACTGGCAGCGTGATCCGCACCGCCAATCTGGCAGTAACGCTTCCTTATTTGCTTTCCTATTCATCCTGGTACCTGTAACAACCCTGTTTTTTGTTATCAGCCTCGAAAGTTTTTCCGGCGGGGATGACTCACTGTATCAATCTGCTACCTACGGGTATTATTTACCGCTTTTCTTTGCAGCCCCCTGGATGCTTGCTTCCGGACTGTTGAATCCATTCTATTCAGTGATTCTTGGATTCGTTTCGGGATCAATCCTGTCGATTTTTGGTACTCATTCTCTTTTCACACCTTTTGAAGTTGCATCCACAGCATTAATATTTTCTGAGCTGATCCGCAGTCAGTACCGGGGCAACACATTTAAGATACTTCGCTCACCTGTTGGAGCAGCAGCAACCACCGGTTTGTTATGGGTTGTCTTATCACTCCTGGATGGAATTTTGGGTGGAGCGAATAATCTACCCGAGATGATCGCTGGTGATTTGAAATCAGCAGTCTTCACAGCAATTGCGATGGTGGGTGTCTTTACCGTCGGCGGGATAATCTGTCAGATTGCTGCCAGATTTCTCAAGAATTTATGGGTGAAACCATCCTTCTTGCTCCCGGTTCCTGATGAGAAATTGATAACACGTCGTTTCTTAACTGGTATTGGACCTTTCATTTTTACTCTATTAATCCTATTGCTGGTTGGTATCTGGTGGACGGCGGGTCATTCAGCCAGGCTCCTGGTACGCGAGAGAATGGCTGGGTCAGCAGAAGTGGCTGCGAACAGTATTCCATACTTCACCAATACCGGTCAAAACTTGATATTACAGATCGCCCGCGCTATTCCTAAAGGTTCGGATAATGATAAGGATATTCAAATCTTATTAACTTCGAACTTGACGAATATTCCATTCTTCAATGAATTGGTTTATGTGGATGGAGCAGGCAGACCGATTGTCAGCGTTCCTGAATCAGATCTAACGCTTTTCCCTGCAGAACAAGCTGGATTACAAAAGGCAGCGCAGGGATTGCTGTATGGGAAGTACATTAGTTTCACTGAATCTGAAAGTAAACCCGCCTGGGTATCATTCATTGCTCCAGTAAAAGGGAACCAGGAAAACAAGGGATACTTGATTGGCAGGACTGCTCTCTCTTCAAATACAACTCTGCAACCTGTAATCACCCTATTGAACAGCTTCTCCGGGAAGGGTGGTGAGGGCTACCTTATTGATGAAAAAGGGACAGTGATCTATCACCCGCAGACAAAATATCTACAGTCAACCTATCCGGGTGATCTCGCTGGCGAAGAGAGGTTCTTTACCATTCAAACTGGCGGTGGTAATCCGCTGATGTTGTATTACAAACCATCCCCAGATCATGATTGGGCGGTGGTACTTGCCCTTCCGGCAGGTGAAATTCAAAATGAAACTCTCAGGCTGGCAATTCCTCTAGTCCTGATTGTGCTGATTGTCAGTGGATTGGTATACCTGGTTATGCGTTCAGGGTTAAATTCCATCACACATGCGGTCAGACAATTGACTGAAGAGGCAGAAAGAATCCAGAAAGGTCAGCTGGATCATGTCCAGTATATCCGAGGAGAAGATGAGATCGGCAGGTTGGGGGTAGCCTTTGAACAAATGCGGCTCTGCCTGAAAGACCGGCTTGACGAAATGGACCTGCTTTTAAAGGTGAGCCAGGGAATAGCTACGAATCTAAATATTCAGGAAGCTGTCGAACCTATCCTGGAAGCCGCGATGAGCAACGGTGCCAGCATGGCACGGATTGTTCTTGTTGCGGATACATCTCTCGATCCGATCAACACCCAGATTGAGCGTTATGGCGCTGGCGAAATGGATAAGCACTATGGCTACCTGGATGAACAGGTGCTGGCACTTACCCGAAACCGCGACTCAATCACATTGAATAACCTCATGCGGGGAAGGGCACTCCGGTTGAACCCAGAGGTGTTGAATCCATCCGCGCTGATTTCTGTACCGTTACGCTATCAGGGGCAGTTCCTGGGGATTCTATGGGCGGGGTATGACCAACCCAGGGGGTTCACCACCGAAGAAACCCAATTTTTATCCAATCTTGCTGATGATGTGTCCCGTTCGTTGGCAAATATCCGCTTGTACAGAACTGCAGAGCTGGGAAAACAACGTCTCGAAGCCATCCTCAATTCAACCCCAGACCCCACTTTTGTGATTGATAAAGCCCACCGGATCATAATGGCAAACCCGCCAGCGGTGGAATTATTTGAAAGCGGCGAGTTCTTTGTTGAGGGAAAACCGGTTGATGAAGCTATTCGAAACCCGGTTCTAAAATTGCTCATTCAAAAAGGCGAAACCAACCAGGAAGTTCGTTTGCAGAATAATAAAGTTTTCTACGCATATCAATCTGACATGATGATTGATGGACAGTTTACCGGTCGAATGTGCATTCTCAGGGATATTACATACTTCAAAGAAGTTGATACGATGAAGACGGAATTTGTTTCCATGGTAAGCCATGACTTGCGAGCCCCACTGGCTTTGATGCGCGGCAATGCCACCATGTTGACCATGGTCGGTGAATTAAATGAGCAGCAGAAGAATTACACCAAGAAGATTTTGTCTGGTATCGAAACCATGTCAAGCATGGTGAATAATCTGCTGGATATGGACCGGATTCAAGCTGGTATGGCGCTACAGATTGCTCCAGTGAAAGCAATAACTATTGTCAAAAAGGTTATGGGAAATCTTAATTCACAGGCAATTCAGAAGAATATCCAACTCCTACTGGATGAAACAGAAGAGTTTGATCCAGAAGTGAATGCAGATCAGGCTCTCGTGGAACGGGCGCTTTACAATCTCGTTGAGAACGGAATCAAGTACACCCCGGTGGGTGGTACAGTTAAGATTGGACTGGTCGATCATGGAGAGAAAGTACTCTTCCAGGTGAAAGATACCGGAATGGGTATTGCTCCGCTGGATATACCCAAGTTGTTTGACCGATCTTACCGCTCATCTCATCGGGATGGATTCTTCCAGAGAGGTTCGAGCCTCGGTTTGTCCATTGTAAAATCTATCATCGACCGTCACGGTGGAAAAATATGGGTGGATAGCCAGTTGGGAAAGGGCAGCACTTTCTCATTCGAACTGCCCGCATCAATAAAACCAACCGATAATTCGGCGGAAGATGATACAAATAACGAAGAAGTAAAAATTGCACCTTGACAGAGTATTGACTTATTCTGTATAATACACTGTCATGCAAAATTAGCAGCTATTACCGAACATTAAAGCGCAGGAGTACATTATCCCCGCGCTTCTCTTAATTTCAGACGGATTGGTCCCGTACAGGCATCAGGAGGTTATTTGTGGAAACCAAGGGCTTAAAAGCACTTCGAATTAATCTTGCCTCCCCAGAAACCATAAAAAGTTGGTCTTATGGTGAGGTATTAAAGCCGGAAACAATCAACTACCGCCGGTTACGCCCGGAAAAAGATGGATTGTTCTGTGAAGCGATTTTTGGTCCCACCCGCGACTGGCAGTGTTACTGTGGAAAATACAAAAATCCCCGATATAAAGGGATAGTCTGCGATAAATGTGGTGTGGAAGTAACCCGCTCATCTGTACGACGCGAGCGGATGGGGCATATCGAACTGGCTACGCCGATCGCCCACATCTGGTATACCCGAAGGATCCCCTCTTACCTGGGTTTGCTGCTGGATATTTCCCGGCGCAATCTGGACAGGGTTTTATATTTCGCGCAGTATATAGTCACCTATGTGGATGAAGACGCCCGTAATAAGGCGTTAAAACGGTTGGAAGATGAAATCAGCGTATCTGAACGCGAGCAAGCCACTGTAATTAACGGGAAGATCGTTGAAGTCAAGAAAAACCGTGACGCAAAAATTGCGGAATTGAAAAATCAGTACAACATTGAAAAAATCAGCGAAGATGAATTATCATCCCGCTGGGAGCCTGTATCTAAAGAAGCCCAGAAACTGGAAGAATCACTACATGAGAAGATGGGTGTTTCTTTAACTTCAGCCGTTATGTTCAAAGCGTTGGGGATTGAAATAGCAAAAGCTGGAGATGTGGTAGATAACAAGCATATTTCTGCCATTCAAAAAGCAGCCAAAGAACGCTTTAACGAAATTGAAGCTGATGTAAAGAAATTACAGCAATCTGAACAAGAGAAACTGACAATCGAAGTGGAAAAACTAAAAGCTGAAGCCGACCTGGAAATGGAAGATTTGCGTAATCAGCTTGAAGATCAATCCATCGCTTCGCAAAACCAAAATTCCCGCGCCCGTGACGAGTTGCAGGAACTTCGTCCATTCACTTTCCTGAGTGAACCCAGATACCGTGAGTTAAAGATGCGCTGGGGTCAGGTATTCCGCGCAGATATGGGTGCAGAAGCATTCTATGATATTCTTCGCCGACTGGACCTTGAAAAGCTTGCTGAAGAACTCTGGCATGAAGTCAAGACCACTCGCAGCAAACAAAAGCGTAAGAAGGCAACCACCCGCTTGAAAGTGGTGGAGTCTTTCCGCAGATCTGGTAACCGACCCGAGTGGATGATCATGACCATGCTGCCAGTGATCCCGCCTGATTTGCGACCAATGGTTCAGCTCGATGGTGGACGATTCGCAACATCTGACTTGAATGACCTCTACCGCCGCGTGATCAACCGCAACAATCGTTTAAAAAGGCTGCTTGAACTTGGTGCTCCTGATGTGATTGTTCGTAATGAAAAACGGATGCTCCAGGAAGCTGTGGATTCTTTGAT
>CAZRKL010000111.1:0-8647 GCA_964600595.1 uncultured Leptolinea sp. | reverse complement strand
TGGAGGAAAGGGCAGAATCGATTGGAGCTGAGTTGATAATCAACAGTGAAAAGGGTAAAGGCACAACCCTTGAAGTGATTTGGGATGAGAACAATGGACGGAGGCTTGAATGAACAATAATTCGCGACCAATCAGGGTGATGGTTGTGGATGATCACGCTATGGTCCGCCAGGGATTGGCGACATTTCTGGATGTATATGATGACCTTGAACTGACAGGAGAAGCATCCAATGGTTTAGAAGCGGTCGAAAATTGTAAGAAAATCCTGCCAGATGTTGTGCTGATGGATATTTTGCTTCCTGAACTGGATGGGGTTAGCGCAATTCGCGCAATCCGAAAATCCTGTCCATCGGTGCAGATTGTCGCTTTATCAAGCTATAAAGATGAAGCGCTGGTGGTAAACGCGTTACAGGCTGGAGCGGTGGGGTATGTGTTAAAAAATGTCTCTGCGGATGATCTGGCACGAACCATTCGAACAGCGCATACCGGGCATCTCACATTATCTCCTGAAGCTTCTCAGGTCATGATCCACGCGGCCACACAGGTTCCAATACCGGGTTACGACCTGACAGACAGGGAAAGGTCTGTCCTGGCATTGATGATTGAAGGATTAAACAATGGCCAAATTGCCAATCGGCTGGTTGTCAGTCCGTCTACAATCAAATCTCATGTCAGTAACATTCTGGCAAAACTGAATGCCACCTGCCGCACAGAAGCAGTCGCGATAGCTGTTCGGTATGGATTGATTGCATAAAACGCAAGATAATAAATCCACCTTCCATAAACTTGCAAAAGGAATGTGGATTTTTTATTTAAGGGATTGTTATCTTCTGTTTTGCTCAATGACTATACTACTGATATACACAATAAAAGGGATCAGCACACAGCCTGCCAACACAAACCACAAAACATCATCACTCAAGCGCGGTAAAGAACCATTAGCCGAAAAAGATGACCACATGAGTAAAGCATAGATAAGCAGTGTGGAAACCCAGTAAGCGCGGTTACCTGCCCTTGCCTTGATATCCACAGTTCTCTCATCTTGCATTTCGGCAGCGAGTCTCTTCATTAGGATAGGATCTTTCGAGCCTATACGGTACGTCACAAGATTCGCAACTCCGATGCCAAGCAGCAATATACCAATCCCAGTGATAATTTTTAAATTGAAGTCAGGCGTTACAATGGTTCTCTCTACAATAATCCCCGCAATTGTAAGTAGTACGCCAAATATCACTAATATCTTACCGGTCCGTATTTTGTTGTTAATCCAATCTGATTGCTTGTTCATATTATCGATCCTCCAACTCTGAGTACAAAAATAATCCTTCCAACCTGACATCGAATATTCTTGACAGCCTGAATGCAAGAATTAGAGACGGGTTATAGCGTCCGCTCTCCAGAGAAATGATTGTCTGGCGAGACACATCAGCCATATCCGCCAGATCCTGCTGTGTCCATCCTCTTGCCATGCGTAATTCCGCCAATCTATTATTCATAATCATTTCCTTGTAAAGTTTGCTTTACTTGTTATTATAATAACAAAAATATATTTGTCAAGGTTACTTTACTTATATTAGTTCTATACTAATTACATAGCATGCTTGCGTGAATATTTCACAGATACTTCTTGTTCCGTTCAGGATATTGCCTGATATATACGATTCATTTAGAAGTATTTTATGTAGTTTAAGTTTTTATATGCTGAGTATGAATTATTTTATGAACTTAATTCTCTAAACGCCAACATTTATTCGTTTAAAAAGCAATTACTTGAATTTTATTGAAATACGATGTGTGTTATGCGTATTTTCATGTTGGTATAGTAAAGTACGCTTTACTACATCAATAGAATAACTGCCATCCGATACAAATACTTCTGGGATATTCCCCACTAAGTGCGCAGGCAGGAAGATTTCTGTTAGATCATTGATGGTATCTTTATGTATGAACTCAAGGGTGAACACCCTTTCCTCATAATCGTAAGTAATATTAACCGGATCACCGGCTACTTTTCTCGGGTAAGGACGGATTATCACTTCTGGAATCCTTATTCCATCGGTAATATCCCCTGAGCCTGTCATTTGATCAACGCTGAAAATCGAGAAATCCTCATCATTCCAGAGATCGCCACGCTCATTTGAATTATCAGCTGTGTATGTCCACAGTGTGAAACACGCGCAATTACCTTCAAGCCCATTAAAGACGGCATCCAAACCATTTCTCTGCATTTGAAAATTGCCATCGGAATAAGCTCTTTTACTTTGCATATCAAATGGTATTCCCACCTCACCTATCAGGGTAGGAACATTGTTCATTTTATCTTTCGAGTGATTTATGATTCTCTGGATTTGCCTAACGAATGATTTTCTCACATTTTGCTTCCCAAGACTTATCTTTCGCGTCTGAGAATCCACCGAGAACCAGGGGGTAAATGATTTCTTGAACATCATATAGCCATCGTACCAATGGGCAGCATGAACGACATGGGGCGCATCAGTCGCTGTCCAGGTTAAGCTGTCGTCTCCTGGTACACCTTCTGTGAAGATTATTGCCTCAGGAGAGATCGATCTGATCTCATGTGCAAATCGATTTACAAAGGGTTTGAAATAATCTTCGTTAAAGTTCACGTTCCGGCCATTTACTTTGGAGAAATAGTCTGGTATCAGCGCTACCGGATTGCCATTCTTATCTGTGTTCCAGAGACCTTGATTTCGCCAGATGTCTGCCTGAGGAGAAATCCATACAGGCGCACCTTCTGGATTGACAACTTTTTTCCCCTTCTTTCTAAAACCGGTCATCCCAACTTCATATACATCGACCTCCTGGGGAATACCTGATCCCAATGCCATTGCTTGCAAAACAGTAGGGGTCGCATCGATTTGTACAGGTGAGGCAATTGAATACTTTCTTATGTCAGCCTGACCAATATAGCCGCTCGATGGTTCATTTAAACTGTCGTAGCCGATCACATTTGGCAGGTCTTTTAATGCCATCGCTGCCTGCTTTACTGCATCCATGTAATGCTTTTGGAGATAATCCTGAATTGGGATGCCATCAACGCAAATACCCGGAGCAAAATCATTCCCGCCGAAGAACAAAGTAAACATGGTAGCAGCAGCAAGTTTTGCATCATTCGTTGGCCATATCATACGTGGAAATGGGTCTCCCCATTCCTGATGCAGAATTGCAGCGCCAGCTTTGTGGATATTTTCTACATCAAATCCAGCTGCTTCAAGCGTCCAACCCGGGGCACCATCACCGCCAGAGAACCTGCTCCATACATCCTGATGCGGATCGATGAAAATATAAAAACCGAATTCACCAGCCTTTTTTACTACTTCATACAAATACTGAAGATATTCCTGGTCGTAAATTCCCGGTCCAGCATGCTCGATCGCTTCCCAGGTAATCAAAAAGCGCAGGCAATTGAACCCGCAAGCTCTTAACCGCGAATAATGAACATCCGCTTCGTTTAATGGGAATGGACGTCCAACAAACGAGACATTACGATGGTCATAAAAACTATCTTTCCGCCAGGTAGCTCCATCTGGTTTGGTTGGCAGCTTGGAACTTCCACCCAGATTTACACCACGCAGCATTACAATCCGACCAGATTCATCCATAAAATGTGACCCGCTTATCCTGATCATATATCCCATCCTGTAGTAAACCCAATTATTCGTATCTCAATTTTAACCTGAATTGTTCTTACAAGCGTGAGTACATGAGCCCCATCGTCCCTCTTTTGAACCAAATTTCAGTACAATGGGTTGCATGTATAATCAATCATGGAGGAGCAATGCCCGGAAAAAAAGAAGATATCGCAGAAATTGGTTTATCCTTACCACAAAAAGTAGCGGTGATCTATAGTGATGTTCGCAGAGAGTATTTTCCGACAGATGCCCAGTATATTACAGAAAAAGATGCACTGGATGATGCGGAAATAATATCTGGTTATCTACGCGCATTAGGAATCACTCCCATCCTCCACTCTGGAAACGCAGCAATGCCCGCCTGGCTGCGTAAAGAAAACCCGGACTTGGTTCTCAATCTGGTCGATTCGGTTAAAGGCGATGAAAGCCTGGCCTCCTCCATACCAGGTGTGCTGGAACTTCTGGGCATTCCCTACACCGGCAGCGGTATTCTGGGGCTTTCACTGGATACGAATAAATTTGTCATCAAGAAGCTGCTTCAGCAGAACGGTGTGCCTGTACCAAATTACCAGTTATTTAATACCGCTGAAGATTATATGGATCCGGCGATCCGGTTTCCGTTAATATCCAAGTTAAATGCAATCCACGGCTCTGTTGAGATCACAGATGACGCGGTATCTGAAAATGAGAAGCAGCTGCGTAAACGATTACGCAGGCTAATCTCAATATATAAACAACCAGTGCTCGTGGAAGAATTCATTTGTGGCAGAGAAGTCACTGCCATCGTATTGCAGGAAAAGAAAAAAAAGAAGGTGTATCTCGCTGAAAAGATCTTCCGAAATACTGAGAAGAAATATCAGTTTTTAACTTTTGAAGATCAATGGCTGACAGAAATGAATGCCGCTTTCCACTATGTGAAATTCGATGATCCATTGCTAAAAGAATATGTAAAAATGGCATTCAATGTCACAAAAATGACTGGCTATGCTAAGTTCGATGTGAGGTTGGATCAATCTGGCCGGTATTTTTTCATTGATTCCAATTGCAACCCCGCCCTTGGACCCAAAGAGTTGGATGTTGCTCTATCGGTCATTCTTGATTTACATGGCATCGAGTTTGAAGAGACCCTTAAGAGATTAATTTTTTCCGCGGTGACGAATTCCAGACAGAAGCCCAAGCTAAAAGGAAATGGGAAGAAATCTTCCGGGAAGAAAACCCCGGTCGCCAATAACTCTCTTGGAACTATTCAAACAGCTGACAAACAACCAATTAACCAAACCTAGATTAAACCTAATCAATTTCATCAAGTAAAGAAAACGCCAGCTATCAAATAGTTTGATTAACCTGACCTGCTTCTACATCCTTTCCCCAGATCGCGAAGTAGAGCGTGCCCGCCAAACCAAAGGCAAAAGCTGTGAGGAAATTTACCTGTGGAGAGACATTCCATAAGAAACCAGCGCTGAATGCAGCCAGAGATACAATCACATCCCGCAGCAAATAATACAGGCCGAACATCGCAGCTTTTTGCCCTTCAGGTGCAAGGTCCATGATCAGTGCCTTGCGGGTGGGTTCGCCAAATTCTTTCAGTCCCCTAACCACAAAAGCCAGAACAAACAACCAGACATTATTTGAAATCATGAGAATTAGCGGAAAAATCGTAAAAAATACGAACGTGGTGACAACAAAAGGTTTCTTGGATCCTTTATCAGCCAGATAAGCCACCGGAATATACACCAATACGGCAGTGACCATTTCAATGGTTGTAAGCAATCCAAAAGTCACCGGAGATAAGCCATTATTTTTAATCACCCAGATAGCCATAAACGCATATGGGATTTGTTCACAAAATCTCACAAGAATATCTGCTACAAGTAATTTACGAAAATTCTCAGACATCCGATCAAACAATTTAAGCGGATTGATCTCTGCTGTATGTTCAGTTTTCTTATCTTCAACAAATCTCTGTTGTAGTACAAGCGCAAGGAAGGCAAAGGCTAATGCAAGGATAAAAGCAAGGCGTACACCCACGACCTCTCCCTGCCAGGCAATTAATAATCCCCCTATTACCGGACCGAGTGCCATGGGCAGCCGGCGGACAAGCGAGTGCATGGATACACCCATCGTCCTTTTGTTGTTTGGTAATACTGAAGCCACCAGGCTCATGGTTGCCGGCAGAGAAATGGCTGACCATGACAAAAACAATACTGCGCCTGCGATGACCGCCCACCAACTTGGAATAAGAATCACAATGAGATAGCCGCACATTGCGATCAGATTAAAGACCAGAAGCGCTTTCTTGTAGCCCAGCTTATCACTGAGGTATCCGCCCGGGAATGAATATAACGCGCTTAGCAAGTTATCCATACCGTTTAAGAAACTGACGGTCAAAGCACCGCCGCCGAGCGCGACCAGATAGATGGGTAAAAACCGCTCTGCCATGTTTTCGCCCATGCCAACCAGGACAACCATAGCCAGCATGGCAACTACACTTCGGCGCAGTCCAAGGAAATCTTTAATTCTTGCTGGGATTTTTGATTGCGGATGATCCTGATTCGAATCCATAGAGCCACCTTGTTAGTATCATAAACATCAGGGAATTATAGTATCAATCAATAAATTCGATTTATTCAATGTCCTTTACTCTCAGCAGAATGAACACATCAGGTTAAGGGTACTAAGACCAGGGTGAGAATTGAGCTTTCTTTCACCCGGGTCTTATTCATCCTCTTAGAACATCAGGTCAATTCTTTTCTTTATAATGAATTTTTTTTCCTGAACCTACCGAAATACTTCTGTATTGGATTTGTTTATTCCAATTTCGCCCACGTCCAGCTGGTTACGGATGATTAGAATAAATCCTTACTTCTTAATAGCTGTTTCTCGGAAAAGAGCATCCCAGGTAACGGGACCGACAACACCATCAACAACAAGACCACTTCTTTCCTGAAATTCTTTTACTGCCTGATCAGTCATACTTCCAAACACCCCATCTGGAATGCCCACTTCGGTATAACCCAGAGATGCTAATCTTTGCTGTAACAGCATTACATCATCCCCAGCTAAAGGAGGATCCATCAATTTGAGCGTTCTGGTTAATGTTGTTGGTGTCGGAGTTGATGTTGCTTCAATGGGTGCAGAAGTATTAGTAGGTGTAATCGGAGTGGAAGTTAATGGAACAGACGCCAGATTACAAGTAACATCTGCATAATACCCACCCGGAATTTGCAGGGCATCGTCCAAACCCCAGATAATGGCACGATCTTGTTTACCGACACTTAAGAGCAAATGCCCATCGGGACTGAAAGAAAGATGTGTAACAGTATTGCGGTGTGCAGCCTGTTCAAAGACTATCTTTTTGGTATTCAAATCCAGCAAAGTCACTTTTCCCCGGTCTGTTCCCATCGCGAGCAGGCAGCCATTCGGGCTGAATACCAGGCTGTGTGCATTCTCTGCTTCCACGTTAAATGTATACATTTCACTGGTATTGATATCCCAGATCAGGAATTTATCTTCCAGACTGGCAGCCAGCAGACTTCCATTGGGGCTTAGAGCGATGTTTTTTATCTCTCCACTCATGGGAAGCTGAAATTCACGGATAAATTCTCCTGTTCCCAAATCCCACAATCGAATTTCGTAATCACCCGCAGCCATCCATTTTCCATCCAGGCTTACAGTAGCGTGTCCGGCGTCGGTTTCAATTTGATTTATCCCCTTCAATGTTGAAATATCCATCCAGGTTTGAACATTCATGTCACTTGCGGGATCATATTGACTCACCAGCATATATTTATTGCCAGAGCTGATTGGCGTATCGTAACCAAGCGAGTTCAATCCTCGCGGTGATGAATAAGACACCTCACCCGAAAGTTCTAAATCTTTTATCGCCCAGGTTCTTATCAGATCATCCTGCGAATTGGATATCAGTGTTTCGCCATTTTCCGCAAAAGTCATACTCTGGATGATCGCCTTATGCGCTTTATCAATATTGCGCGAATCTTCCTTGAAGATTTCGTCAATAACAATGGTGCCATCGTCCAATCCGCTGGCAAGGACAAGATTTCCCTGGGGAAAACCTATGGCGGCAGAATTTATCCGGCGGGTATCGCTGGATATCTGTGCAACCGGTTCCTGCTTCTGAAGATCCCATAACTCAACATACCCTTCATAAGAAACCGCCAGGATGTTGCCTTCGCTGGTTGGTTTAAATGTCATCTGCAGGTTAGAAGCTGATTTTGTTGAATCGAGAGCCGATTTCCATCTCACAGCCTCATCATTTGTAATGATGGTCTCTGGTTTTGAAAAATCATTAACATTCCATACTTGAAGCCGATCCCCATCAATGATTGCAAATTTCCCTGCCTTCGAGTCATAAGCCAGATACTCCAGATAGATGGTTGGATCAAGGATCACCTTATTGCTAAACCGATCAAAGCGGTTGATATTCCAGAAACCCATTTCGAAACGTGTCTTTGGCGTTGGAAAACAATTAGGCATGTCTTCTGTGCAGGGTGGATCCAGGTAGGAGATCATACATCCGACCATGTAATCAGACCCATAGTCGGGATCAGTCAGACAATAACCATTGGTCAGGCGTTGCCGTGTGAAATTATTTAGAGAACTATTCAGCTGTTTTCCTGTTTTCGTATCCCACATGCGCACATCACCCACAACATTCACCGCCTGTAAACGGCTGCCATCCTGATTGAAAATGAGAGCGCTGGTTTCCGGCAGCGTATTTGTCCATTCAATAAAGGCTGTTTTTGCTGTCATTGTGCTGATCGGGCTGCCTGTTTCTATATCGAATAGTTTAACTACTGTTTCAACCAGGTTAGCGGCGTCATTTGGATCAAACTCTTCTGTAACCACAGCAATTTGTTTAGAATCCGGTGAAAATGCTGCAATATCTCCTGCATCTTCAAGGACTCTGATCACTGCACCCGTTTCCAAATCCCAGATCTGGATAGCCGGGTAGAATTGATTGCTCGCAAGATACC
>CAZRKL010000110.1:0-8697 GCA_964600595.1 uncultured Leptolinea sp. | reverse complement strand
TATAATGGCAGCATGCCTCTCATTGAAAAGAACTCCCATCCAGCCGATCTTTTACAGGTGGTCTCCTTTCTGGCATGGACTCTGTTCTGGGTTATTGGAGCCATTCTGCCAGCCAGGCTGGGTGTCATTTTTCATTCTCTGCGAGACATCGCGTTCCTTGTATTTGGAATCAGCACAATCTGGGTGGGATGGCTGCTTCGCAAGAAGAAATTCAATACCCATCCTCCCGCAACACGAGCCTATCTGGCGGTTGTAAGGATTATCACCGGCAAGAAAAACGCGCAGGCGGCGGCTCGAAAAGCGCGATCAGCTGGCGCCCAAAATCAACTCAGCGAAATCCATCTGCTGGTGGGACTGCTCATCACCGGCACCACGTTGCTTTACCTGCTCATTCTATAGTCCATTCATTTGCTCAATCAGGTAATCGCTGTAGTTACCAGGGCACGATTTAATACAGCCATCCTCTAGGACGAGCATCCTATCCACCACCTGATCTAGAAAATAACGGTCATGAGATATCACCAGCACAGTCCCTTCAAATTCAGAGAGGGCATCTTCAAGTACTTCGGCTGATGGAATATCGAGGTTGTTCGTAGGTTCGTCGAGCAGCAAGAAATTTGCACCCGATAACACTACGAGGGCTAATTGCAATCGACTCCGTTCTCCACCTGAGAGATCCATTACCTTTTGAAAAGCCTGCCGATAAGTAAATAAATACCGCTGCAAAAAAGACACCCCGCGTGGTTCAGATAACGCACCCGCCAATCGCACTGTATCCAGAACCGTTTTGTGCGGATCGAGTGTTTCATGCTCCTGCGCGTAATACCCGGTGGTAATACTGGGACCCAGGATGATATCACCGCCATCCGGCTGCAATTCACCGAGGATCATTTTCAGAAGCACCGATTTGCCGCTGCCGTTTGCGCCTATCAATCCGACCCGTTCGCCATGCTGCAGAATGGCGCTTGCATTCTGGATGATCTGCTGGCTCCCGAAAGACTTATCCACTCCCTGAAGTTCCAGAACCTTTTGCGAACCCCGCCAGCCGTTCAGTTTTAAATCCATCCTGCGGCGCTCCAGGACGGGCTTATCCAGTTTGTCCATTTTGTCCAGGCGATTTTGAATTGCTCTTGCCCTCTTGGCAAATTTTTCGCTATCGTAGGTCTTTGCCCAAATCTGATAGCGTTTGATGGCAGTCTCAATCCGTTGAATCTGGCGCTGCTGGACATGATACAGCTCATCCTGACGGGCAAGACGCTGTTCCTTATCGAGGATGAAAGCCGAGTAGTCTCCCTGGAATATGGATAATTTTCCATCCTCCAATTCTGCAATCTGGGTTACCGCAGCATCCAGTAGATAGCGGTCATGCGAGATGATCACCACCACTCCGTTATATTCACGGATGGTCTTTTCGAGGAATTGCCTGGCAGACAGATCGAGGTGATTATCCGGTTCATCCAGCAGTAAAACCGTGGGAGAAAGCATCAATAATCCGGCAAGCCCCACCAGCTTGCGTTGTCCGCCGCTGAGCTGACCTACCGGCTTGATTAAATCTGCCGCAGGGAGACCGAGTGAAGTAAGCAGGGTTTCAGCAAGTGATTCAAACTGATCGCCCCCCAGTGATTGATACTCTTCCAATAGGGTCATTTGCCGGTCAAGCGTTTGGGAGAGTAAACGGTCATCTCCATACACCGCGGGCTCTGCCAGTCTTGATTCCAATTCTTCCATAAGGATCCGGATCTGCCCGACCCGCGGGTTTCCTTCCAGAACACAATCCATCGCGGTGAGGTATTCCGGCAATTCCGGTTGCTGCGCCAGATACCCAACGCTCACTCCTTTTGCACGGGTTATTGTTCCACCGATTTCAGGCGTGAATTCACCGGTAATGAGTTTAAAGAGGGATGACTTGCCCGCGCCATTCGGTCCGATCAATCCGATTTTCTGGTTATCCTGGATTTCCCAATTCAGCTCTTTGAATATGGGTTGAGCACCTAGAGTAAGGCTGACATTATTTAATTGAATCTGGATCATGATTCTCCATCAAAACAAAACACCGCAGGGATTCGCCTGCGGTGTGAGTGAATTTCGAAAAATTAGTAATTACATTCCGGCAGCAGGCGCAATACGACAAGGAACCGAACCAGTTCCACCGGTAGTAACGCAAAACACAGAAAGATCTTTCTTTTCGCCTGCCATGCTTGGCATTATATCATGAATAAATACCAAAAACGGCCACCCAATGGGTGGCCGTTTTCTGTGCCCTCGCGGCGACTCGAACGCCGAACCTACTGCTCCGCAAGCAGGCGCTCTATCCAATTGAGCTACGGGGGCATGACGAAGCGGAAAGATTCTACTTCATTGAGGGGCATGTGTCAAGATTGCCCTTCATTTACCCCGGAACAGGTGGTTTATACCAGCCCCAGTTCACGGGCGCGGACCACAGCTTTGGTCCGGTCGGTGACATTCAACTTATTGAAGATACTGGTCACGTGGTTTTTAACAGTGCCCTCTGCAACCACCAGTTTTTGCGCAATTTCGCGGTTGGTATCTCCAACAGCCATCAGGCGCAGCACATCCATTTCACGGGAGGAGAGCGGTTCAACCAATTCTTGAGACCAGCGCGGGGCTGACTCAGCCAGACGGCTGTATTCAGCAACCAGGCGGGCAGCCACAGAAGGCTGCAGAACTGATTCACCCCGGTAAGCCGCGCGGATCGCTTCGTAAAGTTTTTCGGTTGGCGCATCTTTCAACAGGTAGCCAATTGCCCCGGAGCGCATGGCATCAAAAACAGCCGCGTCCTCATCGAAGGTGGTCAACACAATCACACGGCATTCCGGTTGCCGGATTTTTAAATGACGGGTGGCGGTCGCGCCATCCATTATCGGCATACGCAAATCCATGAGGATTACATCCGGTTTGAGATCCGCCGCTTTCTGCAAGGCTTCTTCTCCATCTCCGGCTTCGCCAATCACTTCCAAATCCTGCTCGGCGCGCAACAACACTTTTAACCCATCCCGGAACATGGTCTGATCATCCACCAGCAATACTTTTATCTTTTCCATGAGATCCTTTACCCATCCGCCTTAGGCAGGGGGATACTAACCAACAGGCTCGTGCCCTTCCCGGGTGCAGTTGCGGCTTCCACCCGTCCGCCATAAATCTGCACCCGTTCCCGCAACCCGACCAGTCCATATCCGCCTTCCAGGTTTTCCGCGCCGATACCATCATCCACAATTTTCATCTGGACATCTTCGGGCAGGTAACACAGGGAAATATGCGCTTCGGCTGCACGCGAATGTTTCTGGATGTTGGTCAACGCTTCTTGAGCAGCGCGGAAGAGCACCCAGATCAAAGATGGGGGTAAATTCGTTTCATTTCCTTCAATCTGCAAGTTCACTTTGAGGTCGGCATTCACCATTTCCATAAGTGGACGAATCGCTTCTGATGCGATTGTCTCCGAAGGTTGATCAGAACGCAGAGCTGAAACGCTGCGGCGGACATCATTCAACGCTTCCTGGGTGAGGAAGATAGCTTTCCCGAGCGCTTCATCGGCGGCGGAAGGGTCCTGAGACATGATGGATTTAGCCGCTTTCAGCTGAATGTTCACTGAGGTGAGGTAATGCCCCAACCCGTCATGAATTTCACGCGCCATACGGTTTCTTTCCTGCAGGATTGCGTTCTCTTCCATGCGGTGAGTGTATTCACGCAACCTTTTATTCGCCTCGGCAAGTTGTCGGCGCATTTTCTGTTCATTAACAGTGATGAGAGTGAAGACCGCCACAAACACCACCGCGCTCAAGTAGCCCATCACCGCAGACATGGCGTTGGTTATATCTCCACTTAAGACGGCAGGAAGAATCTGCCCGACCCAGATAAAGAAGCTCGCCAGAATCGCGAAAGGTTGGCTTAACCGCTGGAAAGCCTCACTTACCAGGGGGAGCAGAATTAACCACGCAGCCCCATTGGAAAAATAACTGATGGCACCACCCAAACCGATCGTAATAATAAAGTAAAGCGCAGTCGCTGTTCTGCCCCAGTCATCCAGGCGGCGGGAACCCCACAAATTTAATGCGAGATAAAGTACACCCATAAGGCAGAGGAGGATGGGTGAGAACGCCGTGACGCGATACGCTCCGCTGGCAAAATAAACAGTGTATCCAGCCAGCACCACAACCAGTGTCGCCAGATCTCCGCTCTGGATCTTTTTGAACAGATTCATGCGCATCTCCCCAAATTACTGAATGGGCGCTTCGATGGTTAATGGCTCATTGAAATCGTAGACTTCAGACAGGGTAAGGTATTCCTGTCCTTCAATCATCGATACACCCTCAACCTGGTGGATATATCCATCCAACACCCCGACCCAGACCTTGTTTTTGGTTTCCACATTATGCATGTTTATCGAGTAAGTGAACACCATCATGGGTGCCCCTTCCAGGGTATCAGGACCCACCAGAGCCACATCTGTGATCAAATCACGTGTCTGCTCAATTGCCAAGCCATACACATTTTCCATTTCAACGGGCAACTTCATCCATTCTTCACCCAGATTCATATATGCGTCTGGACCAATAATGTATTGCTCCGTGATCAAGCCCTGCGAATCAATTA
The DNA here is from genome assembly GCA_964600595.1 of uncultured Leptolinea sp. GTDB lineage: Bacteria > Chloroflexota > Anaerolineae > Anaerolineales > Anaerolineaceae > DAIOEK01. The sequence continues at coordinate 4,086 of CAZRKL010000110.1, read as the reverse complement.
CGGCGTGAATCCGGTCGGGTGGGATGACTTCATATTGCATGGTGCTGGTAACTTCATCTCCCTGTTTAACTGTAACATCCATGCGATAGGATGTCAGGGTCAGGGTGCGGTCAAATATACGCTGCATGACTTCATCCGGTACACCGTTGAAATCAGTGAAAGTTTGCTGGGCTTCCGCCGCTTTGGTGGGCAGCTCCTGTACCTGTGCTTCAATTGTTGGCAATATTTCCATTTGGGCTTCGAGGGTCGTTACAACCTGTGTCGCTGTATCCGCCGCCAAGGATGGGATTTTTTCCACCTCAGAAGCCAGGCTCTCCGGCAGTCCGCAGGCAGAAGTCACTATTAAGGTGGTGATGATCAGCAGCAGGATCTGAAATTTGGTTTTCATGGATATTCTCCTTAATGTTTATCGAATGCTCATTTTATAATAGTATCTACCGAATGCCAACACAAGCAAATTGACAACCCCGTAATTGTGGAATATCTCACCTGCATAGGTCAGTAAACAAGGAGATAAGGAATGATAAACAAACCATTTGCCCATACTTTTTCAATTGTTGCCAGAGACCCCGAGAGCGGAGAGATGGGGGTTGCTGTTCAATCACACTGGTTTTCGGTTGGTTCGGTAGTGCCCTGGGCGCAAGCCGGTATTGGCGCCATCGCCACCCAATCTCTGACGGAAATCAGCTATGGTCCACTCGGGTTGGATCTGCTGCGCGGCGGCAAGAGTGCCAGGCAAACGTTGGACGCCCTGCTTCAGGCGGATGAAAACCGGGAAGTACGCCAGGTGGCAATCGTGGATGCAAACGGCGAGGTGGCTATTCACACCGGAAAACGCTGCATTGCCGAAGCGGGTCATATCAGCGGGGCAGGGTACAGTGTACAGGCGAACATGATGCTGAACGACAGTGTTCCGGCAGCCATGTCGAAGGCTTACGAAAGCGCGCTGGGCAACGGCGTGAAAGACCTGGCTGAGAGACTGCTTCTGGCTCTAGAAGCCGCTCAGGCTGCCGGCGGCGATATCCGCGGTAAGCAAAGCGCGGCAATCAAGGTGGTGGGAAAGGATCTTTCAAGCAAGACCTGGGATGGTATCCAAATGGAGTTGCGCGTAGAAGATCACCCTGAACCCATCAGTGAGTTGAGGAGAGTGGTTACCATCCACCGCGCTTATACCCACATGAACCGTGGAGATGAATGCCTGGCAGCCGGAGATGCAGAGGGTGCTTTGAAGGCATATGAAGCCGCTGCCACGCTTGCCCCTCAGATCGTTGAATTGCCATTCTGGAACGCGGTTTCGCTGGCTGATACAGGAAAAATGGGAGAAGCGCTTCCTATTTTTAAGGAAGTTTTCACCCGGGAACCCATCTGGGCAGAGCTATTAACGCGCCTGGTTCCGGCAGGTTTGATCAAAGATGACCCGGAGATGATTGCCGCCATCCTCAGGATGAAATCTTAACCAAAGAACCCTTCTCCAAATCAAAAGAGACCAGCTTCAGTCGAGGCAAACTGATCACATTCACACCCGGCAGGGTATTTATAACCAGCCGGGTAAATTTATTCAGGTCAAAGCGCAGGGATGGCAACCTCCGCAGCGTGGGGTGCACCTGCGGAAGGATTGGCTTTTCAAGCGATGCGCTGAAATCATCCCAATGGTTGGGGATTAACACTCGCGGAGAATATCTGCTCACCTGTTTGACAATTGTTTTTTCGGGCAGCAGCGGGTTGATAAACAAGACATCCACTTTTTCGATATCGGGGGAACCAATTCCGGGATCGGTTAATATGGTGTAATCCTTGATCCGCATCTCGAAACAAAAACAATCATCCATGCGGTAATCGCGGGCTGTCATACGCGTGATCGTTTTCGGGGGCAGCTTTCCGGGAAGAAAGAATGGCATGGGCAGGTGCTTTCCAGCGTGAACTGTTACACAAAAATCGCCCAGTTTGAATTCATCACCAGGTTTAATGAGATTTAATAATGATTCATCCAATCCGTGCAGCCGTGCAATCTGGAGTGTATTCCCAGACCCATAGATGGGTATCTGAAATTTTTTTGCAATCTCGGGCGCATCGAGAACATGGTCGATGTGAGCATGGGAAATAAAAATCGCCTCACCAGCATGGAAATACTTATCCACCAAACCCGGGTCGGGTTGGACTCTGCCAAACATAAACCGCCAATAAGGAAAGCGGGTGACATAGGGATCAATCAGGATGTGTTTACCAGAAACTTCCATATCGTACCCGGCAACACCCAACCAGCGCATGTTTATTTGCATAAGTGGGTCAGCTCAGCGTGCCGAAAACAGGACATGATATGGTCATTTATCACTCCGGTGCTCTGCAAAAACGCGTAAACGATGGTGCTGCCGCAAAACTTATACCCACGCTGGATCATATCTTTGCTGATCAGGTCTGAAAGCTCGGTTTTTGCTGGGATCTGGTTCAGCGATTCCCATTGATTGTTGACCGTATGACCTTCTGTGTAATGCCAGAGATAAGCATCCAGCGAGCCGAATTCCTTCTGTACTGCCAGTGTTGCCTGTGCATTGCTGATTGCAGCTTTGATCTTTGCCCGGTTACGGATGATGCCGGCATTCTGCAACAATTCTTCCACCTTATCCTCAGAATAATTTGCCACGGTTTGAATATCAAATCCATCAAACGCCGCACGAAAGTTTTCGCGCTTATTGAGGATGGTCATCCAACTGAGCCCGGCTTGGAATCCATCCAAGACGATGGCTTCAAAAAGCAGCCTGTCATCATGCTGCGGAAATCCCCACTCAACATCATGATAACGGGAGAGAATGCCATCGCCGGTGTTCCACCCGCAGCGGGGCAGATCGGGGTTGTAGCTATACGGAGCCATTAATCCTCCGCCAAAGCCAAATCCACTGCCGCCACGGCATGCAGCACAGTTGTATCAAACACAGGCAGAAATGTATCTGCCGGTTTAACCAGCAACCCGATTTCAGTACAACCCAATATCACACCACCAGCTCCCCGGTCGGCAAGTTCCTGAATAATCTCGAGGTAACGTTTTTTTGATTCTGGCACGATCTTTCCCTGCACAAGTTCCTCGAAAATCACCCGGTGGACTTCATCACGATCATCCTTTTCAGGGATCAGAACGTCCAGACCAAATTTCTTTTTCAATCTGCCGACATAAAAATCTTCCTCCATGGTGTAGCGGGTGCCCAGGAGGGCGATGCGAGAGATCCCGGCATCGCATACTTTTTTCGCGGTCGCATCAGCAATATGCAGGAAGGGGATGTTCACTGCAGTGGTTATCTTTTCAGCGGATTTGTGCATGGTATTGGTGCATAAAACGATAAAATCGGCACCGCCAGCTTCCAGCTTTCGCGCAGCATCCACCAGAATGTCATCTGTCTCTGACCAGCGGTTTTCGCGCTGCATCACTTCGATCGCAGCAAAATCCACTGTATGCATCAGGCTGACCGCATTGTGCAAACCCCCGAGTCGTTTTTTTGTCTCCTCATTAATAATGCGATAGTATTCAATGGAGCTTTCCCAACTCATTCCACCTATTAACCCGATAGTTTTCATATTTATCCTCGTTAGTTAATACTGACAATTCAGACAAAAATAAGAAGTAGACCCTAGCAGATTTTTCACTGTGATCTCCCCACCGCATTGCGGGCAGGGTTGATCTTTACTATGTTTTCCCAGAACTCGGGTATATCTACCTGGTTGACCGAAGAAATCCAATTCATCAAAATGTCCGCGCAAATCCGTTGCAGCACGAATAGTTTCGACACTGTGCCTGTGCAATTTTTCATAATCGTCATCCTTGAGGGTGGCTGTTTTTCGAGAAGGCAGCACGCCTGATTTGAACAGTACATCCTGCCAGTAGCCGTTGCAAATCCCGCCCGCCTTATACTGGATGCCGTAGATGTTATTCTGTTTGGCGATTTTCCGTTTGGGCTCTGAAAAAACCCTTGCCATGTATTCCGGACTGAAAGCGGGATCGAGAGGTGAAATTCCCTGCTCGCGGATAAATTTATCTATCTCGTCGCGGGTTGTCAGCACCCTGGCATATCCATAAAGTGAAACAAGGTACGAGAA
>CAZRKL010000109.1:0-8768 GCA_964600595.1 uncultured Leptolinea sp. | reverse complement strand
TCTTTGCCATTATCTATCTCCTCGTTGAAAAAATATATCTGACAATAACCGGCATAGATAACCTGCGTATCGTATATCCGAGCGCAGGAATTGCATTTGCATTTGGCTTAATCTACCCCCCCGGGGGATTTATCGTGATCGCGGTCTGCGATTTTTTCTCACGCACCTACTGGCAAGGGATCCCGATTACACAAACCAGCATCATCTACTCTCTGGCGGTGGGTGTTTTATACAGTCTTGCACCCTATTTACTCAAAAAGGTTTATAAATTCGATTTCAGGCTGATTTCGCTGGGGAATACCGGCACCTTGTTTCTAAGTGCGCTGTTTACCGCCATTCTACTGGCTGTGTTGAGGTATCTCACCCAACCCATTCCAACCTTAATGCAACCTGATTTTCCCATTAATTCGATCATATTTTTCACCCTGCAATACTCAATCGGGATGATTACCATAGGCATGTTTGTGTTAACCATTTACGAGATATTTCTCCGACACCCGGTTCGCACAACAATCAAAAATATGGCGAAAACGGCTGGCAAGGTTATCAGTGAAAATACTACTGCCAGACGCAGATTGTCCTGGATCAAGCTGATCATAGTTACACTGGTATCATTTTTCTTAATCTTCTTGTTGGACTTACTTCCCGGCACTGAAAACATGTTATTGTTGGCATTTTTTGCCATCCCCATCTATTACGCGGCAATTTCCTTTGAAAGACGTAGAACTTCCATCATTATCATGGCGATTTTCGCATCCCATGTTGCATTTGGATTGAACAGGCATATATACCTGGCAGAAGCAATTGAGCATCAATTATTTTCCATCGCTGTTCTTGTTATTGCTTATCTGATTAATGCCTTCATCAATGAAAGACGGCAATTGTTTCTGGATTTTTCACAGTCTGAGAAAAGATTTCAGACAGTTTCAGATCTTTCTCCCATTGGTTTATGCACGGTTGACGCGTCTGGTTGGATCCGATATTCCAATAAGATGTTCCAGGACATTGTCCACAAATCAGAAGTGGAATTAAAGTCTGAGAACCTGATCAGCCTGATCCACAAGGAGGATGCGCCTGAGCTGATCCCCAAGTTGGAAGAGGTGTTCCAAAATGATGAACAGGAAGAGCTGAAGCTCAGGCTTCTCAAGCCGGATGGCGAAAATATCTGGATGCAGGCGGTCATTTCTCCGCTGCATATCGATGAAGGCAGCATGCCTTTTTTCATCATTGCTTTCTCGGATATCAGCAGCATGGTGCAGCGGGAAGAAAGCGCAATCTCTGGCGCGAAAATCTTATCCAGTTTTCTGAACTCATTACCCGACCCGGCGTGGATGAAAGATCTTGAAGGAAGATATATTGCCCTGAATCAGGAGCTTATCCGGCGGTTCAACTACAATTCAAACTCAACCATTGGCATGACAGATGCTGAAATACTATCTCCAGAGAGAGCCCGTTTCTTTGATGACACTGACCGGATGGTGATTCAATCTGAAAAACCGCTGCGGTTTGAAATGCAGGAAAGAGATGACAACCATCTGGATTGGTACGAAACCATCAAAACACCCTGGTTTGAAGATGGAAAAGTAATGGGTACCGTGGGCATTTCCCGTGACATTACTGAGCATCGCTTGATCCAAAACGCCTTGAAAGAAAGTGAATACAGGGTAAAAAGCCTGCTGAACAATATTCCCGATGTTGTGTGGATGAAGGACCATGAAAAAAAGTTTATTGCCGTCAACCACACTTTTTGCAGGCGGTATGGTTTGAATGAAGATGAAGTTATCGGTAAAACAGGAATGGACCTGTTTGATGAAACTTATGCAGTGAATTCGGATCTGGATGAAGAAATGATTCTGCAGACCCGTATGACCCATACTGCCGAGGAATCTTTTGTAGACCTCGATGGTTCCGTCTACTGGTATGAAGTTATCAAAGTGCCTGTCCTCGATCAGAATGATGCCATTATCGGGATCACCGGTGTGGCAAGGGATATTACCCATCGCAAGCAATATGAAGAATCCATTCAAAAACGATTGCTTCTTGAAAGCATCGTCTCAGATATTGCTACAAGACTAAATCAAACTTCCCGGAAAGAAGCGGAGACAACGTTAACGGATGTTCTCCAGCAGTTGGGTGATTTCATACAAGCAGATAGATGTGCATTCCTGACGTTTCCCCTTGAAGATGGATTGGAATTATCGGTATCCGAATGGCGTTCCAGAATATTCAGAGGAAGTGATTTCAGTTTACGCAAAGACTTCCCGAATAAAATTCCAAGCGTATGGCAAAGAATTATTGAGGGAAAGCAAATCGCTCAAAACCCTGAAATAAGCGCAACTCAAGAAATATTTGCCAGAGAATTCGTTGTGTTGATGGAAAAACCCGCCCCACATATCTATTGCCTTCCGTTAAAAATTCCTGGTTCGAGTGATTACGCTGCCATCTGGGTAGAATCCTGGTCGGAAGACTATTACTGGCAGGAGGAAAACTGGCAATTATTGAAGTTGTGCGGAGAAATGCTGGCGATTACACATGCCAGACTCATGGGTGAAGAGAAATTAAGGCAGGCAGAAACCAAATACCGGTACCTGGTAGAGCAATTGGCTGCTGTTGTCTATATAGATAATGTGGATGAAATTTCTTCAGGCATTTATATCAGCCCCCGAATATTTGAGTTGACAGGATATTCTACTGATGAAGTACTATCCAGCCCGGATTATTTCTGGAATCTCATCCACCCTGATGATGTGGAACGGGTTCAAAAGGAAAATGACCGAACGAACCAGAGCGGTGAGCCTTTCAGAATGGAATACCGTCTGGTTAGAAAAGACGGAAAAACTGTGTGGGTGCTGGATCATGCCATAATAAACCGGGATATCACCGGTAAACCAATCTGGCATGGGGTTCTTTACGATATTACGGAAGAAAAGCGGATTAGAGAAGAATTGTTGGTCAGCCAGGAAAGGTATCATGATCTCTTTGACCATACACCGATCTCATTGTGGGAAGTCGATCTATCGCAGGTAAAAAAGCGTCTCGATGGTTTATCAGCAAAAGGGAATGTTGATATCCAGAAATACCTGATCACGCATCCCAAAGAGGTCAACCGTCTGCGAAATTTAGTCCGGATCATCGACGTCAACCAGGCAACATTAAATTTATTCAACATCGCTGAAAAAACAGAAATCCTGGAACAATATGCGCAAACACAACAATTCAAACCGGATGATCTTTTCATCCAGGAAATGGCTAAGGTTGCTGCCGGTGAGACCCATTTTTCAATTGAAGGTGCCAATGATATATATGATGGCGTGGTCAGATACCACAACCTGCACCTCCTGGTAGTTCCGGGCTTCGAAGCGACATTTGGACGCGCAATTCTGGCAATTACCGATATTACTGATAGAAAAATCACGGAAGAGCAGCTGATTTTCCTGAGCGCGCATGATCATCTGACAGGATTGTTTTCGCGAAGTTATTTCCAGGCGGAAATGGAGCGGTTACAAAATAGCCGGCAATACCCCATCAGCTTGCTAATTTGTGATCTCGATTACCTGAAGGAAACAAATGACCGCTATGGTCATGCCGCCGGAGATGCCTTATTACAGCGGGCGGCGCAAGTGCTGAGGATGACTTTTAGACCCGAGGATGTTGTTGCCAGGATAGGTGGTGATGAGTTTGCTGTGTTACTCCCCAAAACCGATTCAGAGACGGGTCAAAAACTGACTTTAAGGCTGCAATCCATGATCCAACTGGAGAACACTCGCAATCCAGATACAAACACACTGGATTTATCCATTGGGGTGGCTACCGCGCATCAAAGTGATAAATTGGAAGAAGTCCTAAAGTTGGCAGACAGCAGGATGTACAAAAACAAAACGGATCATCACGCGAGAAGGCAAAAATAAACCGTCCGAGGGTGTAACCCCCGGACGGTTTTTGTTTAGCATCTAATTTCTGGTTAATCACAATTGATCTTGATTTCTATCCTGTCTGCTTTTACAGAGAAAGGCGCCTCCACGCGGAATCGCAGGAAACCGGTTGTATCACTGTTTATTTCGATCGTCTTTGTGAAAGTCTTTGAACCTGCTTCGTCAAATTCATATTTGCCGCCGCCAATACTCATTCCAAAATCGGATACCCAGGCATATTCCACCTTTGTCGGACGGCTGACGGTGACGGTGCCTTTGAGGGTAAGTGTCTTAGGACAAGCTCCATTGAATGTGGTGGGCGAAACCGAGCTGCTGACCGTAATAGCGGGTTTCTCTGGCGTCGGGGTCGGTGGAGTCTCAATTATTGGCAGGCTGTCGGTTTTTCCTTCAACATTGGTCGTATCAGTCCATACCCAGCAGGTTTTACTTGCCTGTTTGGGGTCCTGGATGAGCCACCATGTGCCAGAGACGCTCTTCCCTTTGACGGGCACTTTATCTCCGACTAACAGCGCGCTGATAACTGCCCATTGCGCGCCAGGACCTTCACGACAGTTGGTGTTCTTGGTCGCTGAAATCATGGGCACGGAGTAAGTAATGGTTGGCTCGATGGTCGCCGTAGCTTCAGGCAGAGGCGTTGTCGTTGGCTCTTCAATAACAGCTTGTGTTGATGTGGGCTCGAGTTGTTCAGCTTGTTGGGTGGTCAATGCGTTTAACATTGCCCCCATTGTCATTGTGGCTTCAATCGTTTGGGCTGCCTGGGTATAGATCGGTCCGGGATCCTGATTCGCTGTCCCCAGGCCGGGAACACAGGCGGTGAGGATCAGAATGATCACCGTTACCCCAAGCAATAGGGTACTAATTTTATTCATAAAAACCTCCTCATAATACAATACCTGTTTCCAGATATGTTCTCAATGGTTTTGCTCAACCATTTAAATATAAGAGGTTCGAGGAAGCCCTCGAACCTCCTTGGAAAAACAAGTAAATTACTTTTTGCAATCGACAGTGAATTTGTAGGTGTTCGATACCATCCGGACGGGAGAATATGTCCACAGACGAACCCACTGGTTGCCATCGCCATTTACCGTAAACGACCACATTAATGTCGCCTGACCATCGGCGGGAATATTTACCCACCCTTTATCCGTTTTATTCTTGCCTTTCTTAATCCATTCGTACCTTACATAACCGCCGGTGTTGCTTTTGATGATCGCGCCAAATTTCACCTTGAGCGGACATTTGCCCTCTACGTGGGTGGGACCGGTGACAATTTGAACACTCATCTTGGGCGTACCGGGTGTTGGGGTCCACGGGGCGCGATAAATGGGAACCATAGATGTATCGCCAACCACTTCTGATGTATTCTTGTTCACCCAGCAATGATAATCAGGATAGGTCGGATTATCCACCCACCACCATGAGCGGCCTTCGTTAACGCCCCGTACCGGTAGCGACATATCAGTGGTGATATAGCCTTCCACGCGGAACATCAGGCTGGGTCCTGCCCGACAGTTTGTATTTACAACCACATTTAACATGGGAGTATCGGGCGTTGGGCTTGGCTCTGGTGTGCCAGTGGGGAGCTCAACGATTTCAACCGTTGGTTCGATAATCTCCACTTCCATCGTTGGAGTAGGCTCGGGCGTATCTGTGGGGGGAACAAGCGTTTCAGTTGGTTGGTTTTGCAGGACGCTGAGGGCAGCCAGAGTCTGATCTACACTCATGGTCATTGCAGCCTGCGTAAAAAAGACTGCAGGGTCCTGAACCTGAGGAGCATTGCCGCCAATCAATCCGCAGCTGGATAAGAAGAGGGATGCAATTATCATCAGGATTGTAAAACGCGTCATCTGTGTTTTCATCATAACCTCCCCGCAGAGTTTATCTTTTTCATTATACCAACCAGGTCAATGGATAAACGCGGTTAACCTAATTATAGCCTTTGAATATGTTAATTGTATGGATAAATTAAAAAAGTAAAGCGGAAAACAGGAACGAAAAAGCACCCCTTTCATCGATTGAAAGAGGTGCTTTACAGAGCAGGGAAGCAAGAATTATGGACAATCCAATGAGAATTGGATCTTGCCTGTCTTTTCAGTAACCGGATTGGTCACCTTCATTTGAACCCATTTGGTGATGTCTTTGCTGTATTTTTTGGTAAAGGTGACGGTTTTTGTACCATCATCCAGGAAACTGAGGATACCACTTTTCAGCACAGCCCCGGTCTCATCTACGATACTGTAGGTGAAATCACCCAGACGGTCGGTTTTTAATGTAGCTGTGATGGTAAAGGTCTGCGGGCAGGTATTTGATGTAACCGGATCAACAGCTATGTTGACTTTAATCACAGGTTTGGAAACATAAGGGGTTGCCACGAACATTTCCTGCACGTAGTTGATATTCCCCTCAACTTCGGTGGTTTCACCCCAAACCCAGCAGTACTTGGGATCATCGTCCTGTGGATTTTCGATATACCACCATCCACCACCGCGCAGTTTGCCGACTACTTTTGATTTGTCGCCTTCTTCAAACGCAGCAACGATATCAAATTTAGGATCAGGTCCCTGGCGGCAATTTGTGCTTAACCTTGCCCGGATTACGGGGAGAGAATCTCCGCTCACCGGAATCCACATTGTGGGGGTTGGCTCAGCGTTGGCTTCAACAGGCATTACAGTGGGCAGTTCCACCGCAGGCATTTCTGTTGGAGCTTCCGTTACAGTCGGTTCGGGCAAGGGGGTGGCAGTCGACATCAAGGCTGCATTACGGGTGCCCTCCACAGCGATGGTCGCTGCGGCTGATGTATAAATTGGAGCAATGTCAATTGTGGCTGTGGCAGGAGTTTGTGTTGGCAGAGCTGCTGGAGTGCATGCTGTTAATCCAAACACCAGGACCATGAGCATGCTGAATATTCGTATTGTGGTTTTCATATAAAAACCTCCTTTACTTGGGCAATTATGACACACTTTTTCAGATTTGTGGGGTAGGGATTTTCCTCCTCAAGGCGTGTGATTTTGCGGTAAAATACCATTACTGCCCCAGTGGCCCAAATGGATAGAGCGAGGCACTCCTAACGCCTAGGTTGGGGGTTCGAGTCCCTCCTGGGGCACACATGTCTACAATTTTGTTAACTTTTTCTAATGAAAACAGCTTGACAGTGCGGGTAGATATGATAAACTAAAGCTAACAAACGTTTGGATGCCCCCCTCATCCAAGCGTTTGTTACTTAATCAGACAAAAAGCCGGAGGTTATGCCTCCGGCTTTATTCTCAAGGTAAGTCGAATCCACTATCGTCATAATCCAGATCTGGAGGGGATACTTCCTCTTCACCGGTGTGCTCGCTGCGCAACCACATCAGTAGAACCTGACCTTCGTCTGCAGCAACTGAACGGATGGCTACAATGGGCTTGGTCTGGGTAATGCCCAATTCATCACGATATTCAAGCAGCATTCCGCCCTGGCTCTTCCATGCCCTGTAGCAACGTTCCACCAGCGCCTGCCCGTTATATGTTCTCAAACGAGTAAAGACCAGATCATGTTGACCCGGTCCTTCATAAATTCCCATTGCCCAGGCGTCTGGTGCCTGATCGAATGCGGGCGTCGGTCCTTCGATGATGGTAATTTTGTCGTCCATAAGCATATCTTACCATAATCAATGGCAAAATACGATTACCCGATTACTCTTCAGGGAGGTGCAGACTAGCGGTGCCCATCCGGTAGCCGTAGCCGCGAAGAGTCTTGACTATTTCGGGACGGGTGGGATCTTTTTCCACTTTTTGGCGGAGCAGGAAGATATATCGTCTGACAGTGGAGGATTCTTCTTCACGGGAATTTCCCCACACGGCTTTGGCCAGTTCATCTTCAGGGATAGCCCGTTCCTGGTGCCGGGCGAGGTATTCAAGCAGACGGAATTCTGTGGGGGTAAGGATGATTTCCACATTCCCGCGATACACACTGCGTTTATCGAGATGAATGGTGAGGTCACGGATATGAATGATGGATGAATCTGCATTTTGGGTTGCGCCAATTCTAACAAGCACAGCCCGGATGCGGGCAGCCACCTCGGCGAAACTGAAGGGTTTGGTAACATAATCATCTGCGCCCAATTTAAATCCGCGGAGTTTATCGGCTTCGCTGGTTTTGCCGGTTACCAGAATGACCGGGATGGATGACATTTCGCGTATCCTGGCGCAGACCTCCCAGCCGTCCATACCTGGCATCATAACATCAAGGATCACCAGATCGGGTCGGTTCTGGAAAGCAGCCCGCAGGGCTTCTGAGCCGTTCCGGGCGGTGATCACCTGGTATCCCTCTCCGGTGAGATATTCACCGAAGAAGCGCAGCAAGGTGGGGTCATCATCCACAATCAGGATCTGTTTAGGCATATTATTTATCCATCACCGGCAACGAAATAGAAAATTGCGCGCCTCCGGTTTCAAGGTTATTTGCAGATATTGTGCCATGCATGGCTTCAATCAAACGTTTTGCCATATACAAACCCAATCCACGCCCGTACACCTCGCGTGAATCGCTGTTGTCTGCGCGAACGAACTTTTCAAAAATACTTGAAAACATATCTTCCGGTATTCCGGGTCCATGATCGCTCACCGAAATAATCACCCGGTCTGCATCTGTTTTTCCGTTTATCTCAATATTGCTATCCGGGGCGTATTTACGGGAATTATCGATGAGATAAGAGAATACGCTTCCCAGCACCTGTGGGTCAGCCAGGAAAACGGCATCGTCATCAGTCAGGTGATAAACCAATTTACCATCCACAATACTGCGGGCGGATTCTCCAATTATGGATTTTAAATTCTTCCAGTGGATCGGCTCGGGAT